>CAJAYO010000657.1 GCA_903948415.1 uncultured Opitutia bacterium
ACAACGTCCTCGGCCTCAATTCCGACCAGGGCAACAGCTATACCTGGCCACGCAAAACCGACCCGCGTCACTACGTCACGACCGTCAGCATGGACTGGTGAGCCGCAGTTCCCCCATGCGGCCCCCCCGCCCTCCGCGCCCGTGGCTTGGGTGGCGTCCTCCAGGCCGGGGCCTCGTAGCGCCCGCGCCCATTTCGTCGGCACGCCCACCGCGCCGGGCCCACCGGCCCCGCTTTCAACCTGCCCCCTCGGTCCCCTCCTGAACATGTCCTTCCGCCCGCTCTTCGCCCTCCTCCTCGCGGTCATCGCGTCTTCGACTTATGCCGCCGAGGCGCGCCCGAACATTCTTCTGATTGTCGCCGACGATCTCGGCTACAACGACGTGGGCTTTCAGGGCGCCCGCGACATTCCCACGCCGCACCTCGACCGCCTCGCCGATTCCGGCCTCCGCTGCACCGACGGTTACGTGTCCTATCCGGTCTGCAGTCCGTCGCGCGCCGGCTTCTTGACCGGCCGTTATCAACAACGCTTCGGCTACGAGTATAATCCCAAATGGGATGCCACCGCCGCCACCCACGGCCTGCCGCTCTCCGAGACGACCATCGCGGATTCTCTCCGCGCCGCCGGCTACTCCACCGGCGCCATCGGCAAATGGCACCTCGGTGCCCATCCGCACTTTCACCCCAACCGCCGCGGCTTCGACGACTACTTCGGTTTTCTCGGGGGCGGCCATCGCTACCTTCCGGGCTCCGTGGCTGAAGTGGAAATCGGCGCCGGCAAGAAGGCGACGACGACCGCAGACACCGAGCAAACCTCCCCGATCCAGCGCAACTCCACCGCCGTGCCCGAGGTCGGCGAGCTCACGACCCGCCTCGGCGAAGAGGCCGCCGCCTCCGTCACGCGCCACGCCCGCGACGCGCAGCCGTGGTTTCTTTACCTCGCCTTCAACGCTCCGCACACGCCGCTCCAGGCCCGCGCGGACATGCTCGCGAAGTTCGCCGCCATCACCGACGAACGCCGGCGCACCTATGCCGCCATGGTCGCCACCGTCGACGAAGCCGTCGGCCGCATTGTCACCGCCCTCGAGTCCACCGGCCAGCGCGACCGCACCCTCATCTTTTTTCTCTCCGACAACGGCGGGCCCATGACCAAGCGCAACGCCAACGCCTCGGTCAATTCGCCGCTGCGCGGCCAGAAAGGCGACGTCTTCGAGGGCGGCCTCCGCGTCCCCTTTCTCATCTCATGGCCCGCGCGCCTCCCGGCCGGCCGCACCTATACGCAACCCGTGATCTCGCTCGATCTTCTCCCCACCGCGCTCGCCGCGGCCGGCGCCACCCGCGACGCCACGCTCGCTCCCCTCGATGGCGTCGATCTCCTGCCGTTCCTGACCGGCCAAGTGGCCTCCGCGCCCCACGCGCGACTCTTCTGGCGCATGGATGGTGGCGAGGCCTTCGCCGTGCGCGAAGGAAACTGGAAATGGCTGCGCACGTATCAGAACGCCCCCCAGCTCTACGATCTTTCCACCGATCTCGGCGAATCCCGCGACCTCGCCGCGACGCGTCCGGAAATCGCCGCGCGCCTCGCCGCCGCCTCCGCGGAGTGGAACCGTGGTCTCATCGCGCCCGCCTTCGGCAACAACCCGTTCGGCGGCCTGATCAATCGCACCGGCCTGGAGAAAAACGCCGCGCCCTGATTTCGCCGGCGCGCCGGCCACGTCCCCGCTTGCCACGGGCGATGTCCCCGCTTGTTGCGGCGATGTCCCCGCTTGCCACCGGCGGCTCGCCCGCCTGTCGTCGTCGGATGCTTCCCCGCTGGCTCTTCCCCGCCCTCGCCGCCGTCCTCGTGGCCACCGCGCCGCTCTTCGCCGCTCCGCCCAACATTGTTATTCTTTACGCCGACGACATGGGCTACGGCGACCTCGCGATCCAGAACCCCGGCTCCAAGATCCGCACGCCCCATCTCGACCAACTCGCCCGCGCCGGCCTGCGGTTCACCGACGCCCATAGCTCCTCGGGCGTGTGCACGCCCAGCCGCTATGCGTTGCTGACCGGACGCTTTCACTGGCGAAAATTCCACAGCATCGTCGACAGCTTCGGCCCGCCCTCCTTCGACACCGAGCTGACCCTCCCGGCAATGTTGCAACGCCAGGGCTACCGCACGGCGTGTATCGGTAAATGGCATCTCGGGTGGAACTGGGACGCCATCAAGCGCCCCGGCGCCAAACCGGCTCCCGGCACCGGCTACGCACCGGCCGATTTCGACTGGTCGAAACCCATCCCGGGTGGACCACGCGACCGCGGCTTCGATTACTATTTTGGCGACGACGTCCCCAATTTTCCGCCTTACACGTGGTTCGAGAATGATCGCGTGCTGACCGTGCCGTCCGTCCCGCTGCAAAATTCCGCCAAGACCGCCGAGGGCAACTGGGAGACCCGCCCCGGCCCCATGGCGCCGGGCTGGGATTTCTTCGCGGTGATGCCACGGCTCACGGAACGCGCCGAGCGTTGGATCGGGGAACAAAAAGGGCAACCCGGCCCGTTCTTCCTCTACTTCCCGTTCACCTCCCCCCACGCCCCGATCGTGCCGACGCCCGAATTCGCCGGCAAATCCTCGGCCGGCGGCTACGGCGACTTCATGGAGCAAACCGACGCCACCGTCGGCCGCGTCCTCGCCGCCCTCGCGGCGCACGGCTTCGCCGACAACACCCTCGTGATCTTCTCCGCCGACAACGGTGCCGAGCGCTACGCCTACGAACGTATCCAGAAGTTTACTCATCGCAGTTCCGGTCCGCTTCGCGGGCTGAAACGCGATTTGTGGGAGGGCGGACATCGCGTGCCGTTCGTCGTGCGCTGGCCCGGCGTCATCCCGGCGGGCACCGTTTCCCCCGCGTTGCTCAGCCAGGTCGATCTCATGGCCACGCTTGCGGGTATCACCGGTTTCAAGCTCCCGGCCAAATCGGCCGAGGACAGCTACGACTTTCTCCCGGTCTGGAAATCCGGCGCGCCGGGGCCCCGCGATACCATCGTGCACAGCACCAACGCGCAGGGCTACGCCCTCCGGCATCGGCAATGGCTCTACGTCGCGACCAAGACCGGCGCGGTCTCCCGCGTGCCCGAGGGGTTCGACTCCGCCAACGGCTACACGCCCCACAGCGAACCGGGCGAACTCTACGATCTCGCCGCCGACCTCGGCCAACATCACAACCTCCACGCGGCCCAACCCGCGAAAGTCGCCGAGTTGCGTGCGGTGCTCGATCAGGTCCGCGCCCGCGGCCAGGTGCGCTGATTCGTTTCATCGCCCGCCGTTGCCGACGAGAAGGGCCGCGGGTTTCTGGGCCAATGCGCGCGGGCGCTCCGGTCGAACGTGCGTTCCGGCGCCACCGCTGCGTGGTCGGCCCGGTCGATCCCTGCGCACGGCCTTCCGTCGCACCCCACTTCGGCCGGCCGCTCGACTTGCCGAAACTTCCTCCGGTTGTTTTTCGCTCACAAAATCGGCGTGAGCGGCGCCCCGACGGCCTTGTAGAGCCGCGTGAGGATTTCCTTCGTCGAGAGCAACCCGTCCGTCCCGGGAAACGGCCCGACGTCGCGGTAGTGACGATGAAAATCCGCATGGGTCGGCGCCACGGCCGGCGCGGCCGGCTTGAGTTCAAAACTGCTCGTGTTTTGAAACGGCCACACGTCGAGCGGCCCGAGCGAGAGCGTGTCATCGATAAATTTGTTCACCGCCTCCAGCCGCAGTGGCAGCACCCGGCGGGCGATCACCCAGCTGTTCTCCGGCCGCATGTCGCGCTCGATCTCCGCGCCCAGTTCCGCCGCGAACGCCTCGTCCTCCACGAGCAGCCCCACCTCCGTATTCAGATTCTCCGAGCGCGGATCGAGATTGTAGGAACCCACAAAGGCCAGCCGCCCGTCGACCACGAGCGACTTCGCGTGCACGCACAGGAACGGCCGCACCGTCTTCCCCGGCTTCGCCTGCGCCGTCGCGAGTGCGGCCATTTCCGGATGACGCGGGAACAACGTCAGCAGCGCCCCCGGCAGCGGCTTGAACTCGTGGACCTCCAGCCGGAGCTCTTCGACATAGTCGTTGCGCAGCCGGTAGTTCGCCGAATACGCGAACAGGTTGTCCGTCGAGGCAAAGCTGTTGGTCGAAATCCGAATGCGCAGCTCCGTATTTTTCGCCTGCACGTCGCGCACCAGCACCCGCGCCGGTTTGCTCAACACCAGATAGGGACTCTGCATCACGATCGAAGTCTTCGCCTGCTCGAGCGCCGAACGCAGCGCCCGCGTGATGCGCGGCATCCCTCCCTTTGCCTCGGCGCCTGACTTGCCCGGCTCGTCGCTGATAAACGTCACGGTCCGCACCGGTTTCAGCCGCGCCACGAACCGCTCCGACACCACATCCGCCTCGTCCGCCTCGCGCGTGAGCGCGGCGAAGTGCGGCCCGAAATCGTAATCCGCCTTTGTCGCGTAGCGCCGAAAGTTTCCCGCCGCGATGACCCCGCCCACATCCACGAGGTCCCGGCTCGCGACCGCCTCCCGATAGCCCCAGAACGCCTCGAACGACTCCACCGCGCCGCGCACCGCCGGTCCGACCGCCACCACGTCGCGGTCGCGGAAATTCATCGTCGTCGAGTGATCGAAGTAGGTGTTCTCGATATTCCGTCCGCCGGTCACGAGCACCGCGTCGTCCACCAAGAAGACCTTGTTGTGCATCCGCTGGTTGATCGCCCGAAAGCCCACCACGCCCGCCACGAGCGTGCGCCACCACGAGGGCTTCAGGCGCCGCGCCGCCGGCCGGTAGTGCTTCACCTCGAGATTCGGATGCGCCGTCGCGAGAAACGCCATCGTCCCCGGGTCCTGCTCCGACACCAGGTGGTCCGCCAAAATCCGCACCTTCACCCCGCGCCGGGCCGCCTCGACCAATTCGCAGATCAGGAGCCGCCCGCATTCGTCGTTCGTCCAGATAAACGTCTGGATCGAGACCGACACCGTCGCCTGCCGGATCAGATGCACGCGCAACAGCAGCGCATCATAGCCCCCGCTCACGAGCGCGAGCCGGTTCCCTTGGCTCGCGTCTCCCTCGAGCCGCGTCTGCGCCGTCGCCGCGATCACCGCGCCGAACGGCGAGTCCGCCAGCGCCGCGGTCCGTGCCGCGCCCGCGTCCACCGAAGCCAGCAGCCAGCCCACTGCGCAGGTCCAGACCGGGAATCGTCGCCGTTGCCCCATGCGCCACCCTCCCGCGGCGCCGGGCGCTTGTCCAGCCGCGTCCGGGCCGACCGCCGCCGCCCGCCCGGCCCCACCGAAGCCTCCGCCCTCCCGATTGTCAGGGCGCAGTCCCCGGCCCACCCCGCCGCGGCTGGACCAATAAACCGAGCGCAGTCTTGCCGACCGCGTATTCCTCGCCATGACTTTTCCCATGCCCCCGTCTGGTTTCCCCGCCCGTGCTTCCCTGCTTCTGCTCGTGCTGCCCGCCTGTTGGCTGACGTCCGCCCACGCGTTGGCCAAGCCCGGCAAAGAGGACGTTCGCGCAATGAAACGCGAGGGCGGCGCCGACGATTCCGTGGGCAAGCCCAAAAAACGCGACGACGCCGGCGACGGCCGCGTCACCAAGCCCAGCCCGGCCGATGCCCAGGCCCGCGGGTTGGAGCGCCTGCGCGAGAAACTCGATGTGCCCGACGACACGGAGTGGGCCCTGATGACGGAGCGCATGGCCAAGCTCGACGAAATCCGCCGGACGCTCTGGACCAGCGCCGCCAACGTGCGCGGGGCGTCGCCCGGCGCCGACAAGAGCAAACGCACCGCCGGCTCCTCTGGCCATCCGGAGCGCGATGCCCTCCGCGCTGCCGTCAGCGACAACTTGCCCGACGCCGAAATCAAATCCCGCCTCGCTCGCGCCCACGAAATTCACCGCCAAAACGAGCAGCGCCTGGCGGAGGCCCAGGCCAACCTCCGCGCCATCCTCTCCATCCGGCAGGAGGCCGTCGCGGTGATGGCCGGGCTCTTGCCGCCCTGACGCCCGCGCGTCTCGCCCGCCATACGCGGCCGATCAAGCCTCCCTCGCTCGCCCGCCGCCGGGCCGCGGTGCGTTTCCCCGCTGACGTTTCTTCACGGTTGCCGCGGGCTTCGTCGCCGTATCCGCTGCGGCCGCTCCTTCACCCTCTGTCACCGTGCAATCCTTCGGAACACTCCCCGACGGCCGCGAGGCCCGCCTCTACACCCTCAGGCAACCGTCCGGTTTCACCGCTGAAATCACCGATTTTGGCGGGGCCGTCGTGCGCCTGCTCGTGCCCGACCGCACGGGCCGTCTCGCCGATGTCGCCCTCGGGTTCGACACCGTGACGCCCTATGTGAAGGACTCGCCGTTCTTCGGCGCCCTGATCGGCCGTGTCGGCAACCGTGTCGCCGGCGGCCAATTCACGCTCGACGGCCAGACCTACCCCCTCGCCACCAACAACGCTCCCGGCGGCATCCCCTGTCATCTCCACGGCGGCAAACTCGGCTTCGACAAAGTGCTGTGGTCCGCCGCACCCGCCCTGCGGGAGGCTCAACCCGCCCTGCGCCTCCGCTACACGAGCCCCGACGGCGACGAGGGCTACCCGGGCACCCTCTCCGTCGAGGTCACGTACTCCCTCACCGCCGACCAGGGCTTGCGCATCGACTACACCGCCACCACGGACCGCGCCACCCCCGTGAATCTCACCCCACCACGGTTATTTCAACCTCGCCGGCGCCGGCCGCGGCGACGTCCTCGGCCACGAAGTCATGCTGCGCGCCCGCCGCTACACCCCGGTCACTCCCGGCCTGATTCCCACGGGTGAACTCGCGCCGGTCGCGGACACCCCCTTCGACTTCACCACGCCCCACGTCATCGGCGCCCGTATCGGCGAAAACCATGCGCAACTCCGCTTCGGCGGCGGCTACGACCACAACTGGGTGCTCGACTCCACCGACGGTTCGCTCGCCCTCGCGGCCACCGTGCGCGAGCCCGCTTCCGGCCGTATCATGGAAGTCCTCACCACCGAGCCCGGCATTCAGTTCTACACGGGGAATTTCCTCGACGGCAACGTCCCGGGCAAGTCCGGCGCCGCCTATCCCTACCGCAGCGGCTTTTGCCTCGAGACCCAGCATTTCCCCGACTCGGTCAACCAGCCCAATTTCCCGTCCACGATTCTGCGTCCCGGTCAGACCTACCGCAGCACGACGGTGTATCGCTTTTCGGCCCGATGAGTTTCGCCCGTCGCCTCGCCCGTGCGTCGTTGCTTCTCGGATTCACCTTGGGGGCCGATGCCGCACCCGCGCCGCGCGCCCGAACATCGTGATGAGGCCGGGCTTTCAGCCCTCGTTATACGGCCGGCTTGATTCCTGGGGCGTTGCCCCAGGCTGGGATGGCGGAGCGCCGTTGGCGCGGAAGAGGGGCGGAAGACGGGCAAGCGATGTAAACCCCGTATGGCGTGCCTCGGTTTGCTTGCGGGCCAATGGCCCAACCTATCCCTGCCTGGGGCAACGCCCCAGGAAACGTGACCACGCGAGAATCCGGAGCGCCAACGGCGCGCTTCATTAGATCGAAGGGAAACCGGCGGCGCATGATTCGTGATCATGCAGGAGGCAAGATGAGGCGGGCTTTC
>CAJAYO010000658.1 GCA_903948415.1 uncultured Opitutia bacterium
CCCTCGCGAACGACGAGACCGTCGATGTAGGCGAGGGGGTCGAGTTGAAAGACGGAGCCGGAGGGAGTGTTGAACCGGATCTGGTCGCCGTGAAGGCCGCGTGGGAGGAGGCGGCGTAGGGTGCCGAAGCCACGCCAGGCGCGCCGCCACCACGCGGCGAGGAGGCGGTCGCGCAGCGAGGGTGGGGGCGGCACGGGAAGAGCTGGCGTCATGGAGAAGCGGAGACGCGTGGGGCGTGCGCAGCGGCCAAGAGAGACCACGCCGTGCGTTCGCCGCGGCGGCGGGCGTCGTGAATTTTCAAGTTTACGGGAGCGAGGGACCGGCGCAGGCGCCATTCACGAAGGCGAGCGAGGAGGTGCCGGCGGGGCGGATGAAGATTCTGATCGCGGAGCGCCATGAGAATCACGGTGGAGCAGGCGTGGCCTTCGACGAGACGCAGAAGGTAGGGCTCTTCGATGCGGTTGCGCGGCATCAGATGAGTCATCGCCAGTTCCGTGAAAACGCCGGTGCCGAGGCCAAGATCGGTGGCGGTGAGGGCGAGATCGAAGTCCTCGCATCCGGCGAGATTGCCGCCGGTGCGGCCGAGGAGTTTGCGGCGGGGATCGGTTCGGACGGAGTGGGCATAACGCCGGGACACGGGCGCGCGCACGCAGAGGCCGGCACCGGCCGGCGTCGCAGCGTAGTCGAACGGTTGATTCGACCAGCGGTCGAGCGGGGCGCGATGGACGGCGAGGTAGCGGATATATTCGGAGAATGCGGCGGGCGGGGCGATTTCCCATTCGGGCGAATAGTGACCGCAGCCCCATACGCCGAGCATGGGCCAGGCGGTGGCGAGATCGGACGCGCGCGCGAGATATGAAGGATCGAGGAGGTTGTCGTCGTCGACAAAGACGAGGACCTCGGCGCGGGCTTCATCGATGCCGCGGAGTCGGGCGGCCGTGAGGCCCACTTCGCGCTCGGCGATGACTCGGGCGCTGGGATGGCCGGGGCGGGCGGCATCGGGCTGGAGGGGAACCGAGGAAGCGTTGTCGATCAGGAGCAGTTCCCACGCGGAAGAGGGCAAGGTTTGCGCACGGAGGCTCGCCAAGGTCCGGGCGAGGAAATCGGCGCGCGGGTTGTGGGTGCAGATGATTACGCTGAGGAGTGGTGCGCTCATGGAAGCGCGCTGGCTGCCGGATGATCGCGTCGACGGCAGACGAAAATGAACTGGGCGCAGGTGGTGCGGCGTTCGGGGAGCAACGGATAAATAGCGGAGAGGCTGTAGCCGACAGTCTCGTCCGGTTCATCTGCGGGGACGAAGGGTAGATTCTTGCCGAGGGCACGGCGGCAGGCGCGTTCGGCGGCCTCCAGCCAGCGGAGGGGGGTGGCGGCGAGGCGGCGAACGCGGAGGCGGCGATCCACCTGTTCACGTTGCCACTCAGCGAAGGCGGGCTGGGCAAGGGCGGGAAGCACGGGCGACTGTTCCCATTCCTCGCGGATTTCGAAGGCGGGTTCGAGCCAGCCGACAAACTCGGCGTGGTCGGGTTCGGACAAGTGAAACTCGTTGGCGCGCGGGCGAGCGGAGCGGGTAAATTGGAGCGCGTTGGGGGCACTGATCACGAGCAACCCACCCGGACGGAGGAGACGGTGGAGGTTGGCGAGGAAGGCGCGGGGATCAGGGAGGTGTTCGATGGTCTCGAAGGAGACGACGGCATCAAAACTGGCGTCGGGGGCCAGCGGGGTGAGCGCGTCGCCGGCACGGTAGGAGAGGTTGGGGCGTCGGTAGGTAGCACGGGCGTGAGCGATGGCGGCAGGCGCGAGGTCGATGCCGAGGCAGGAGGTGGCTGTCTGGCTCAGGACAAAGCTGCCGTAGCCAACACCACAGGCCAGATCGAGCACGCAGCGGTCGCGCACGCGCTCGAGCGCGAATTGGTAACGTTGCAGGTGCTGGAGTCCATAGAGGCGCCAGCCAGGATCGCCGGGGTTGATGCGTTCGTCGGCCATGAGTGAGGAAGGGGGCTGGAGAGAGAAGGGGCGCCGGCTAGGGCCGACGGGCTTCGAGGACGAGGGTTTCGAGGGCGTTTGCTTCCACGCCGATCGCATAGTGGTGCTGGTGGATTCCTCTCAGGTCGGGGACCTCGCTTACGTCGGGCTCGCAGCGGCGGAGATCCGTGAAACCGACTTGGCGGAACAGGGTCGCGAGCGCGGCCTCGTCGAAGATGAAACGGTGACCGTGGAGGAAAAAGAGGCTGTTGACTACGGTGGTGCGCGGAGGGAGATCGGCGGCGAGGGCGAAGCTGCCCACGATGCGGTTGAAATAACGTTGGTGGGCGGGAGTATCGGGGTCGGTGTAGAAGCGCACAATTCGGGCAAGGTCGGGTGTGGCGATCCGAATCCAGCCGCCGGGGCGGAGGACGCGAAACGATTCAGCGAGCATCCGGCGCGCCGCGTCGAGTGGCACGTGCTCGATCATGTGCTCCGAGAAAACAAACTCGAAGGTGGCGTCGGCGAAGGGTAACGGTCGGGTGGCGTCGAGCCGCGCGGTGCGCCAATGCGTCGGAAAGAGGTCGGTGTTGAGCCAACCCGTGAGGCCGGCGCCGCCGAGGTGGAGTTTCCGAGCCGAGTGGGTCCGGAGGTAGTGCGAAACAAGCAGCGGGGACGACAGGCGCGTGACGAGGGGGTGAACGAGCAGGCGCAGCGCGAGACGTTTGAGGGCAGGGTGCATGGGGACGGGTCAACGGGCGGTCCGCTGGCGCCGGACGGTGGCCGGCACACCCGCAGCGTAGGAACCGGGAGGGAGATCGCGGGAGCCGACGGCGCCCGCTCCGACGCCCCACCCATCGCCGATGGACACGCCACCGAGGACGGTGCGGCCTGCGCCGAGCCGGACATCGGCGCCGAATTTGGTGGGGCGCAGGTCGTCGCCGACGGAGCGGACGATCGTGTCGACGGGTGGCCCCACGTGATTGGACGACAGGATGCGGCCGAGCATCGCGATGAGCTTATCGTGGCCAAGGGAGACTCCGACGTGGCCGAAAGTGACGGTGAAGGGGCCGCGGTAAACATGCGGAGCCAGACCAATCGAGCCGCCGACGGGAGGGCGGACGCCGCCGATCTCGAGCGGGCAGCGAGAGCCGAGCGAAAGGCGTCCGAGGCGGGCGAAAGTGGAACCGGGTTGAGCGTCGCGACCGGACGAGAAGGAGCTGCCCGCGCCGGTCGAACGCGCGAGCACGGTGCGGAACCAAGCGGCGACACGGTGACCGACTGCGAAAAACCGCGCGGCTAGGCGGTGGTACCCGTCAGGCGGTAAAACGGCGGCGGATGACGGTGCTTGGGACGAAAATGTCACGGCAGCGCGGATGGAGGCGGGGGGGCAGGTGCCGGCCGAATTACCGGCAGCGAAGATCGGAGGCCGGGCGGGTGCTGCGTTTCCAGCCAGGTTGGGCGGGACGGGAAAAAAAGCGAAGGAGGGCGACGATAAATTTCATGCGGAGCGGGCGAACTGGTCGAGCCAGGCGAGTTTTTGCTCGCGGGTTTTTTCCTGGGGATTGCGAAAGATCTCGTCGTTGAGGACGAGGAGGTCGATGTCGGTATTGACGAAACAGTCCCAACCCTCGGCGGCGGTGCGAACGATGGGTTGGCCAGCGACGTTGAAGGACGTGTTGATCAAAATCGGCACGCCGGTGAGGGCGTAGAAAGCGGTGATAAAGCGATGAAAGTCGGGGTGAACGTCGGGGCGAATCGTTTGCAGGCGGGCGGAAAAATCGACGTGGATCACGCTGGGGATGGAGCAGCGAGGGAAGTCGAGGCGCTCGCGGAGGTTCGTGAAATGCGCCGGCAGCGGTGCGCGCAACTCGGGACGGAGATAGGCCGTATAGTTCATGTAATCCGATTCGGCGGAGGAATCGAACCATTCGCCGACGTGGGAGGCGAGGATGGCGGGGGCGAAGGGGCGGAACGATTCGCGAAATTTTACCGCGAGGTTGAGGCGCGACTGCATACCGGGGGCGCGGGGATCCGCAAAAATGGAGCGGGCGCCGAGGGCACGGGCGCCGAGCTCCATGCCACCGCGCACGACGGCCACGATTTTACCGGTGGCGAGCTGGGAGGCGATGTAGGTGTGCAGGTCGCTGCCACGGGGGAGCGACACGCGGTAGGGCTGGGCCGCAGGAGGGATCGGACCCGGTTCGCCGCCGAGGTAAAAGCCCCGGGCGTCGATCTTGAACGGTGCCGGGGGGCGCCGTTGACGTTCGAAAAGGAGGGCGGCGCCGAGCGCTGAGCCCATGTCGCCGCCGACGGGTGAGTTAAAAACGGAAGAAAAGATCTGGAGGGACCGAAGTTTGCCGGCGGCGACACAGTTTTGGGCACAGCCGCCGCAAAAAAGGATGTTTTCCTCGCCGGTTTGGGCACGGAGGAAGCGGGCCATCTTGAACACTTCATCCTCAAAAATCCGCTGAAGAGAGCACGCCAGATCGATATGAACCTGATCGAGTGGGGTCGATGCTTCACGGGCGGGCAGGCCGGTCGTGGCAGCGATCCACGGAAGTGCGTCCACAAGGGAGGCCCAATTGAAGCGAACTTCGCGGTGGAGACGGAATCCGCCCTGTTCGTCGGTGGTGAAGAGGCGGGCGAGCTCGGCGACGTAGCGAGGGGTGCCGTAAGGGGCGAGCCCCATGACTTTGTATTCAGAACCAAAAGACAGGAATCCCAGGTAATAGGTGATGAGCGTGTAGAACATCCCGAGTCCGTTTTCGTAGGGCTGCTCCCAGAGCATTTCGAGGCGATCGGGTCCGATGACGCCGGCGCTGGCGGAGTAGTCTTCGCCTTTTCCGTCGATGCAGAGGAAGGCGGCGCGTTCGAACGGCGAAGTGTGAAATGCTCCGGCGACATGGGAGAGATGGTGCCACGCGTGGTGGAAGCGGGCGGTGGGAAGGAGCGCGCGGGCCTTTTGAAGGTACAGACTGCCCGAGGCTTCCGGCAGCAAACACCCCAGGGTGCGGCTGAGGGCGTTGCCCGGGCGACCGGTGAGATCGAAAAAGCGGCTTTGCAGCGCCTTCTCCGCGAAGACAACGTCGGTGACGTCGCGGGACGAGAGGCCGGCCAGGTGGAGGCAATCGGCAATCGCGCGGGAAGGGAACGAGCCATCGTGTTTGATGCGGCTGTGGCGTTCTTCCTGTGAAGAAGCGATAAGCCGACCGTCGACGATGAGGGCGGCATTGGCGTCGTGGCCAAGAAGGCCGCCAATGCCAACGACGACCGATCGGGGAGGGGTCATGGGGTGGGTTTCGGTTGGTCGGGCACCAGCGGGTTTCAGGGCAACGAGGCCCGACCGTGCCAAAGCACCGCAAGGTTTCCGTTGGCTTGGCGGACGAGTCCGAAGAGCGGGTGGGATCCGCTTCGGTGGAGCAGCTCGGGCAGCAGGACTTGAAAACGATCACTGTAGAACGACCGCTCGCTGGCCAACTCAGCGAGCCGCGAGCGGAAAATATCCACGGGCAGGATGAGGGGCCGGCCATCGTGCAGCATGACCGCAAAATCTGGCGGTGCTTTGCCGGGAACGGGCGCGGCCGTCAGTCCGTAACCACAAAAGGCGGACGTGGCGGTCGCGGAGAATTCCAGGGCGCCGGCGGGAGTTGGGCGATTCAAGTCAGTGATAAACGCGAGGTCGGCGGTCGAGAGCGGGGCGGGCGGGCGGATAAGTCCGCGTGCGAGGGCGGCGCGCCACTGGATTTGAGCTTCGGGCCACAGGGAAGTCGTGCTCTTGAAGTAGTCACGCTCCAACTGGCGGTTGAGGACCATGGCCTGGGTCCAGCGAAATTGCGTGGTGACCCGCGGAAGATGACCCGCGTAGGAGAGGAAACAGAAGCCCGCGGCAGCGGCGAGGGCACCCGCGACCACGGGGCGCTGGCGAGCGACGGGCACGCGGTCGAGCAGCAGCAGGTAGAGCAGCGCGAGCGAGAGCAAACCGTAAACGCGATAGCGATCTTGGTCCATGTAGTCCGGCCCCCAGCCGATCCGACCGCGCGCCGCCATGGCGACGCTCAGGGTCACGAAGAGCAGGAACAGGGCGAGGGCGGGCGGGCGGCGGTGCCAGATGGAGGCAAGCAGGACAATGGACGTGATGGCGAGGATGGCCCCTCCGGCGAGCGTAGCGAAGCCGGTGCCAAGCGTGCCAAACATGAGAGGGGCCCCCACCATCACGGCGGCATTTTGAAGGAATTCGACGAGGCGAAACGGTGCTTGGGGGTTGGTGTAACTCAGGAAGAAAGCGGCCCAGACGGCCGTGCCGCAAAGCGCGAAGACGAGACTGCGGCGGCGGAGGCCGTGGAGCGCGAGACCGACGGCAGCGATGGGAAAGACGAGCAAGCCGTTGACAGAGGCGAGAGGGGCGAGGAGCGCGAGCGTGAGCGAGAGAGCAAAGGTCGGGCGACCGGGGCGCAAGCAAGCCGCCAGAGCGCCCAATGAGATCACGAGCCCGCCGAGGTTTCCCACAGACTGCATCGCGATTAGAAAGTTGGTCGCACCCTGCGGCTGCATCAGGATCAGCATGACCGGCAAGGCGCACCAAGGAGCGAGGCGAACACGGTCTGAAGAATGCAGGAGAAGCGCCGACACGCCGAGCCAGGCGAGCCAGCCGAGCGATTGGAGCACCACAAAATCGCAGTAACCGGCGACGGAGAGCACGGCGGCCGCGGCACATTTCGTGAGGACAATGCGGTGGCTGAAATATTGTTCGAACAGGAGCCCGAAGCGCGTGCTCCATGCCGGCGAGTCAGTCCACTGGACCAGAAAGGGAAGGATCGAGAAAGTATCGTCGTCGCGGGGAATGTCGGTGGCGTGGTGGGCGATGACGAAGGCGAACCCGGCGACAGGAGCGAGGAGCAGGGCGAATTGCAGCACGCGGCCGAGAGAGCGAGGAGCGGGGAAAGTCACGAGGGGGGCGACGGACCGGGATCAGCGGACGGAGCGGAGGAGTTGTTGGACGCGAAGGGCCGTCCAGGGGCCGGCAAGACGGCGCAGCGCGCGGATCACCGGATGGTGCGATGTCGGAGCGCGGCCACCGAGGGAATGGTTCAGGGCGAGGGCGCGGCGGGCCGGGGTGAATCCACCGAGTTGGCAGAGAGAACGCGCGGCAATCTCCGCTTGGTCGGCGATAACGGGATGAACCCGCGGAGGAAAACGGGTTGCGTAGCTCTCGAGGGCCGTGAGGCGATAGGTCCAGCTCTTTAGATAATCGTGACTGAAACTATCGTCGTGGCGGAGCGAGTGGGTGTGGACCTCGGAGACGTGGGCAAAACGGGCGTGCGCATTGGCGAGACGGATATGGACGTCTGCGTCTTCCCACATTCCGAGCTTCTCATCGCAACCGCCGACGGTGGCCCAGAGGGATCGGCGAATGATGCTGCAGTTAAGTCCCATGGCATTCTCGAGGAGGTGGCTCAGCGGGTCATGGATGAGTGCGAGAGGGTTGTAGCGCCACGCGATTATGGTGGCGCAAGTGACTTCGTTAACCCAGTCGGCGTCACAGGTGACAACGTCGTGGTTGGAGTCGCAAGCCGGAGCGAGACGGGCGAGAAATCGCGGCAGGATAATATCGTCGGCATCGTGGAAATGGATCCACTCGGTCGTTGCGGCGGCGGCGAGGCGGTTGCGGGCGACGGAGACACCGGCATTGGGGTGCCCGGTGATTATATTTAGTCCGAGTTGTCGCGCGACAGCCACGGTGTCGTCTTTGCTGCCGTCATCGTAGCAAAGGATCGCATCGAAAGGGCGAGTCAGGGCGCGAACGGACTCAATAAGGCGGGGCAAATAGCGGCTCGCATTGTAACACGG
>CAJAYO010000659.1 GCA_903948415.1 uncultured Opitutia bacterium
CGCCGTCTGGGCCCCGAGGGACGCGGCGAGGACGCTCGTCAAAAAACCGGCGTGGCCGGCGCGGAAGGAACGGATCAGGGGCTTCATGCTCGTTTCGGGTTGGGGTTTCCCGGGGCCTAATCCGACATGGATTCGCCCCCCGCCAACCAAGGCGCGCCCCGCGGCCAACGACAAGCGAAAGTTCGCGCTTGCTTTGCCGTGCAACTATGAGCCTCTGGACCGGAGTGCGCCCCACCCGCCCCGGAGGGGGTCGCACGCCACCCCACCCCGTCGAGTTTTGCCCGCTACCCTGCCCCCATGCCCTTGAACCCATCCCCCGCGCGATCGCGCCTAACGGCGGCGCTGATGCTCGCCCTCGTCCCCGCCCTCTCCGCCCAGCTCGCCCCCGTCAGCTCCGCCCCGGCCCCGGGCGCGGGCAGCAAAGACGAGCCCGTCGTGCTCTCCCCCTTCGAAGTGAGTCCCGACTCCGTCCGCGGCTACCAGTCCACCGCCATCCTCCAGGGCGGGCGCGGCAAAATCGACCTCGCCGATGTCGCCGGCCAGGTCCAGGTCTTCACCAAAGATTTCCTCGACGACCTCGGCGCCACGACGACCGACGAGGCGTTTCTCTTCTCCGCCACGACCCAGACCTATTTCGACAACGTCAACGGCAACGGCGACTCCCGGCCCGGCTCCCGCAACGGCGCCGACGACTCCGGCAATTCCCGCGGCCTCGGCAACGTCGACCGCACGCGCAATTATTTCCGCACCACCATCGAGGCCGACTCCTACAACACCGAGCGGTTCTCCCTCGTGAGCGGCGCCAACGCCGTGCAGTTCGGTCTCGGCGGCTCCGCCGGCACGGCCGAAAGCACCTCCGCCCGCGCCAACCTCACCCGCAACCGCCAGAAGCTCTCGCTCCGCGCCGACAGCTACGGCTCCGAACGCACCGTTTTCGACGTCAGCCAGGTCCTCGTCCCGAAAAAACTCGCGCTCCGGCTCGTCACCCTCCGCGAAAACAAGGAGTATTTCATCACGCCCGGCTACGACGACAGTCGCCGCGCCTTCATCGCGACGACGTGGCAGCCCTTCAAGAACACCACCGTCCGCGTCGAGGGCGAGTATCACCACCGCCGCGACGCGCGCCCCGCCACCACCATGGCTCGCGACAACGGCTACATGGCCTGGCTCGCCTCGCAGCGCGCCGGCACGCCCCAGACCTATCGCAACTTCGCCGCCACGGCCGCGACCACCGGCCGGCCCGCCGCGCCGACCTTCGCCCTCGGCGACGGCACCACGCGCGCGTATGCCTTCAGCACCAAGTCCCAGCTCTTCGTGTTCCCGCAAAACGGCAGCCCGGCGTTCGTCAATTTCCAGGACGTGCGCAATACCGTCTTCGTCAATATCGCCGACGGCGCCGCCACCTCCGGCAACACCCAGACCCTGATCGATCCGGGCCTCCCCTGGAACACCAACCCCGCCGGCTGGGGCCGCTACAATTTCCGCCGCAGCCGCAACGTCACCGCCACGATTGAACAGCGCGTCGCCCGCACGACCTTCGTCGAGCTCGGCTACTCCTTCGAATCTTACCGCAATCAGACCGCGCAGCTTTTCGCCAACAACGCCTACGACATTCTCGTCGACATCAACGCCTCGCTGCCCGACGGCGTGACCCCCAATCCCCTCTACGGCCGCCCCTACCTCGAGTCCAACCGCTCCACCGGCCAGGGCAACTGGGCTGATTTCGCCGTCCATCAGGCGCGCGCCGTCGGCACGCACGAGCAGGACTTCACCAAGAACGCCGGCTGGACCCGCCACCTCGGCCTGCACCGCCTCGGCGTTTTCGCCAGCTACGAGGATTCCGTCACCTACACCCTCGCCCAGCTCCGCAACCTTATCATCGGCAAACCCAGCTTCCTTTCCGCCGCCGCGCAAAACAACCCGCTCAGTATCGAGCGCGAAATCAATATGCGCCAATACCTCCCGGTGTTCGGCAGCACGGACGACCCGCGCGCCTACGGCCTCGCCGCCCCCACCGCCTACGGCGATCTGATGGAAACCCTCTGGTTCACAACCGCCGCCGGCGAGCGCTTCGGCGTCACTTCGTTCGAGAATCCCGTCGGCGGCGTCGGCACCGCGCCTTCGGCGAACCATCTCCAGCGCGGCTCGCTCGCCGGGAGCACCTCCAGCGTGTTCTTCAAAAACCACCTCGTGGCCAACGTCGGCGTCCGCTACGACCGCGTCCGCAATTCCAACTTCGGCTCCTTCCAGCCGATCCTCACCGAGGGCCCGATCACCCCGCAAAACCCCCTCGGCACCGGTTACCGCGCCTACGCCGATTTCCGCAACAAGGAACCCGCCTCCGTCTGGACGCCCTACCGCGCCGCCACCCGCTGGAACTACGGTTTCATCGTCCGCCCCCCCTGGCTCGAACGCTGGGTCGCCTTCGGCTACGACTACTCGCGCAACGCCTCCCTCAACGAGGTCGCCGTCGTCCGCGACGTCAACGGCACCGTCGTCGAACCCAACTACGGCGAGTCCCACGAATACTCCGTGCGCCTGCGCCTCCTCGACGACCGCCTCAACTTCAAGGTCAACTACTTCAATTCCCTCAACCGCAACACCACCCTCGCCGACTCCGGCCTCCGCCAGAATCTGATCAATTTCGAGCAGCAGCTCTACCTCAACACTCCGGCTTACCCCATCAACCCGCTCTTCCTCCCCACGCGCAACCCCCTCCCCGCCGATTTTCGTCTCCCCGGCGACCGCAACAGCAAGGGCCTCGAGGTCGAAGCCACCTTCAACCCCACCCGCAACTGGCGCATCTTCCTGAACGCCGGCCGCACCAACACCGAGATCGACGATCTCTCCACCCAACCGTGGTATGACTACCTCGACGCCAAGCTCGCCCCGTGGCGCGCCTACGGCGGCGGCTGGGCCACCGCCGCCTACGACGCCACGCGCACCGTCGAGGCCGCCCACACCCAGCTCATCCAGGGCCCCCTCGATGATATCCAGGCCAGCCTCGGCAACCCCGGCGGCAACTCCCAGACGTGGCGCTCCAACGCGGTCATCACCCGCAGCTTCACCGAGGGCCGCCTCAAGGGCGCCACCGCGTCCGTGAATTTCCGTTACCGCGCCCCGTCGGTGATCGGTTTCCCCAACAAAATCGACGCCAAGGGCCGCACCCGCATCGACCGCGACCGGCCGTATTATTCCGAGCGCTACATCCTCACCGGCCTGATGGCCAACTACCGCTTCCGCGGCTTCGCGAACTCCGCCTGCCGCGTCCAGCTCAACGTCAATAACGTCTTCAACACCTCGCGCGTCTTCGTCTCCCGCACCTTCGCCAACGGCGCCCCGCGCAACTACGGCCGCCAGGCCGGCCGCGAATTCCTCCTTTCCCTCGACATTGAACGGTGAGTTGATGCCCGCATGAATCGCCGGGAATTCCTCGCCTCGACCACCGCTCTCACGTCCCTCGCCGCGCTCGGCCCCCGCTCGCTCGCCGCTGAAGCGATTCCGGCCGCCACAGACGAGCTCCTCCAGGAATTCATCCGCGCCAACGACGCCGGCCTTCCCGCCCTGCTCGCCAAGCAGGAGCGGCGCACCGGCCACCGGTGGCTCGGCGGCCAGCTCAACGAATACGGCCTGCACACCGCGCAGAACACCTCCGGCTTCGTCTCCGCCCTCGCCTCCGCCGCCTGCGCCCCCGGCTCGAAATATTACAAATCCACCGAGCTCGTGGAGCCCCTGCGCCTCGCCCTCGGCTACCTGCTCGCCGCCCAACATCCCGAAGACGGCACCGTCGACTACTACGCGACCAATTTTCACTCGCCGCCGGACATGGCGTTCATCCTCGAGGTGGTCTGCCCGGCCTGCGTGCTTCTCCGCGCGAGTCCGGTGCCTGCCCTCGCCGCGCTCGCCGGCGAACTCGGAAAATTTATCACGCGCGGGGCCGACGGTCTCGTCACCGGCGGCGTCCACACGCCCAACCATCGCTGGGTCGTCTGCGCCGCCCTCGCCTCCGCTCACGCCCTGTTCCCCCAGCCGCGCTACGTCGCCCGCATCGACCAGTGGCTCGCCGAGACCGTCGACCTCGACCCCGACGGCCAGTACACCGAAAAAAGCACCACGGTCTATTCCCCGATCGTTAATCGCGCCCTCATCACCGTCGCGCGCCATCTCAACCGCCCCGCACTCCTGGAACCGGTCCGCCGCAATCTCGAGATGACGCTCTACTACGTGCACCCCGACGGCGAGGTCGTGACCGAAGCCTCGCGCCGGCAGGACCGCTACCAACGCGGCAGCATGGCCCGCTACTACTACTCGTATCGCACGCTCGCGTTGCACGACCGCAACGGCCGCTTCGCCGCGATGTGTCGCCAGATCGAACGCACCGCGCGCAATCAGATCGGCGAACTCGCCGCGTTTCTCACCGAACCCGCCCTCCTCCGCGCGCTCCCCGCCGATGCGCCCTTGCCCACCGACTACGCGAAGCACTTTTCCTCTTCGGGTCTCGCGCGCATCCGTCGGGGCTCCGCCAGCGGAACGATTCTCGCCCACAACACCACGCTCTTCTCTTTCCGCAAAAACTCCGCGGCCCTCGAAGCCCTGCGCTTTGCGACCGCCTTCTTCGGCAAGGGTCAGTTCACCGCCGACACCCTCGAAGTCCGCGACGGCCGCTACATTCTCCGCCAGACGCTCGAGGGTCCCTACTTCCAACCGCTCTCCGCGGAGCAAATCGCCCACGGCGACCACACCAAAATGGCCCCCAACGGCACCCTCGCCACAAACAGCAAGGCGCTGCGCCTCCAGAGCAACATCCAGCGCCTCGACGCCGTCGTCGAAATCACCGAGACCGCCGGGAAATTCTCCCTCGCCCTTTCGCTCACCGGCACCGCCGACGTCCCCGTGTCGATCGAACTCGCCTTCCGCTCCGGCGGAAAACTCACCGGCGTCGAACCCATCCCGCGCATGACCGACGCCTTTTTCCTGCGTAGTGGCACCGGCAAATACACCGTCGGCGACGACACCATCGAGTTCGGCCCCGGCAGCGTCGATCACACCTACACCCAAATTCGCGGCGCACTGCCGAAATGGGAGGGCCAAAGCGTCTACCTCACCGGCCTCACTCCTTTCCAGACGACGCTCACGATTTCCTAAATGAAGCACGCTTTCCTCGCGGCGCTGCTCGTCGCCATTTCCGCGACACTGGGCTTCGCCGCCGAAGCCACCCGCCCCGCCCTGCGCGAGTACGACATCCTCCGCGCGTTCCCGCCCGGCCGACTCGCCACCCTCAGCGCCGGCGACATCCCCGACGCCCACGGCTTCACCGGCAACAACCGCGCCCATGGCAAGTGGATCGAATCCGGCCCGCAACGCGGCAGTTGCCGCGGCGTGATCGCCGCCGTCGTCGCCGGCGATCTCGCCGCGGCGGACAACGCCTGGCGCGGCATCGAGGTCGCCTTTGCGCACCAACGCCCCGATGGCGGCTTCATCGCCCACCCCCAGGCCAACGGCAAGGTCGCGAGCGCCTTCCCCGCCAACGTCGAGACCGCCTATTTCTTTCTCCAAGAACTCGGCCGCGCCATTTTGGTCATCCGCCAGTCGCCCCATGCGGCCCACTTCACAGCCCGCCTCACCGTGCTCGAGCCCAAGCTCCGCCGAGCCGCCGATTACATCAACAGCGGCTTCGACACCATCGTCCCCAAAGTCGGCCACTCCGTGAACCGCGTCATCATCGCGGCGAAAGCCTTCGGCACCTGCGGCGTCGTGCTCGGCGACGACAAACTGATCGCCCAAGCCCGCCGGCTCATCGCCCACGCCCTCACCCTGCGCGACAAGGAGGGCGTCTTCATCGAGAACGGCGGGCGCGACTCGAGCTACAACGTCGTCTCCATTCTCTTCGGCTCCGTGCTGGCCCTGCACGTTTCGCTCCCCGAGTTCGAAGCCATCCTGCCCGCCGCCGTCGCTTGGCAACTCACGCGCGTTCTGCCCACCGGAGAGATCGATGTGAGAAACAATACCCGCACCGGCGTCGGCAAAGAGGCCAACGCCTTCGGCCAAGCCAAGACGGTGAACTACACCGAAGTCATTTTTGCTCTCACCTACTACGGCCTCATCCATCGCGACCCGGCCGCACTCGACGCCGCCAGCCGCGTCTTCGACTACACGCACCAAAATCCCAAACCGAGAAAAGCCCCCCCGTGATCCGCACCCTCCTCGTCACCCTCCTCCTCACCGTTGCCGCTAGCGCCGCGACACCTCCGCCCAACATCGTCTACGTCCTCGCCGACGATCTCGGGATCGGCGACGTCTCCTGCTACAATCCCAAGAGCGCCTGGCAAACCCCGCACCTCGACCGCCTCGCGCGCGCCGGCCTGCGTTTCACCGACGCCCACTCCGCCTCCTCCCTCTGCACCCCCGCCCGCTACGCGCTGCTGACCGGCCGCTACGCGTGGCGCGGTCGTCTCAAGCAAGGGGTCCTCCAAGGCTATCACCCGCCCCTCATCGAGGCCGGTCGCCCCACGGTCGCGAGCTTCCTCCGCGAACACGGTTACACCACCGCCGTCTTCGGCAAATGGCACCTCGGCCTCGATTGGACCCGCACCGGC
>CAJAYO010000660.1 GCA_903948415.1 uncultured Opitutia bacterium
AGGTCTGCGAAGCGACGGTGGTGCCGCCCTGCGGACCGGTGCTCGTGGTGACCAAGGTGGGATTGGCGACGCCAAGATAGATCGGATCGCCGGGGGCGCCGGCCTGCTTGTAGCCGCCCGTATAAACCGTGGTCCACGAGGCGCGCCAGTGACGTCCGTTGGACCAACTGATCGAGCCGTTCACTTTGCTGCGGTTGACTCCGCCCGAGTTGGGGAAGTCGCGATACTCGACAGCGGGGAAACCAAGGGCGGGAGGGAGTTTCAAATGGTCGGTGATCGTGGTGCGGGCGCGGAGGGCGAAGAGCCCGAGGGGGGTGGCCTTGCGATAGTTGACCGAGGCATCCCAGCCGTCGGTGGTGCCGTTGCCGACGTTGTAGTTCGCGAAGGTGAAGAGTTCGACGGTTTTGGTGGTCGCGTTGCGCTGGACGCTGCCGGCGGGGGCGCGGTCGCCCATGTTGGCGAGCTGCTGCACGTTGTTCACGTTGCGGATCAGGGCGAGTTTATCGATGCGCCAGTATTCCACATTGAAGCGAAAATCCTTCAGGGCGCCCTGCGGTTCAAAGATGACGCCGTAGGACCAGTTCTTGGACGTCTCGGGTCCGAGGGCGGGATTGTTTCCGGCGACGCTCAGCGAGGAGTAGCTGGAATTTGTGACCGGGTCGAAAAAGACGGCGGTGGGGGTGGCGGCGGCGAGGCCGTCGGCGTTGATGCGCTGGGTGAGCTGGGAAAACGTGGGCGGGAGATACGCGGTGGCGTACGAGGCCCGGAAGGTGAGTGCGTGGAAGGGTTGATAGCGCAGGCCGAACGTGGGTTTGGTCGCCTGCAGCTTGGCGATGTCCTGTCGGCTGATGGTCGAACTCTGCGTGATGCGGGGGAACGGCGGGGAGTCGGGGAAGATGTTCACGCGGCCGTTGGGATTGGTATAGACGTCGAAGCGCTCCGTGCGGGCGGCGACCTGAAATTCCAAGGCGCGGAGGAAAGGCTTGTCGTTGGCCCCGGAGACCACGGGGATGCTGAGTTCGGCATGGGCGGCATAGGTGGAGATGCGCTGGCCGACAAAGTAGGAGTGCTGGTTGGTGGGATTGGCCGTCGCCGGCGGGACGGGCGCCAACGTGCCACCGACGTAAGCTTGCGGGAGACGTTCGGTGTAGGCTTCAAGGCCGACCGTCAGGACGGGCTGGCCGCCGGGAAGATGGAACAGCGGACCGGACGCGCGGACGTTGGAGTTGAGCATCGTGTCCTTGTTGAAGCCGGTCCATTCGCCGTAGTAGCGCTCGATCGCCGGTGGGTTTGCGATCGTGTCGACGAAAGGGTTGATCACGCCCGTCCAGAGCAGCGGTGCGTGGCCGCCGAAGACGGTGTTGTTGGCGAGATTCATCAAGCCGTAGCTGACTTTCTGGGCCGTGACGGAGTAGTTTGCGTCGGCCGCAAGTCGCCACTCGCCGGGGAGCTTGACCAAGGCGCCGACGACTCCGCCGGACACCTGGTTGGCCACGTCGTTCGGCGTCGCTTGGGCGGAGGAGAGGGGGAGAGAGACCAAAACGTTTTCGCGAAACGGATTGGTCGGCGCGTTGCCGGGGACGGCAAATTGATAGGCGCCGTTGCCGAGCGGCACCCATTTGGCCTCGAGGGTCGCGCTGCGGTTGAAGGCAAAGTCGGCGAAAAAGCTGACCTTCGCGTTGAGTTGGTGGTCGATGCGGGCCATGAGGGCCTCTTTGCGGGAGACGTGGGCGAGCGTGCTTTCGGAGCCGCGCCAGACGCTGGGGGCGAAGTCGAGATTGTAGCGGCCGGCGTTGGCGAGGAGGCCGGCGTCGCGGGTGGCCGTGGGCGTCGAGAGCGCGGTGCCAGCGGGAATGGACGTGAGGCGGGAGTTCAGCGGCTGGCCGGTCGACTTGAGGGTGAGCGTGACGGTCTGCGCGTTGGCGAAGCCGTTTACGGCGCCGTTGTTGAGGACGATGTTGGGCGTGGCGCCGCTGGTGAAGGTGCCCGTGGGGGAGTAGAACGTCCCGGGGCTGTTGGCGACGGCGCGCTTGAAGTTCTGTTCGAGAAACGGGCGGTCCTTCAGGCGGAGGGGTTTGCCGTCGCTGTAGCTGCCGCTGAGGGTGACGTGCGTGCGGCGGCCGAGGGAGAAACCGGAGATGGCGCTGAGGGTGCGGATCGGCGCATCGGAATCGAAGGTGTTTTGGTAAGTGGTGCTGACCTGGCCGCCGGTGTAGTTGCGCTTGAGGATGACGTTGACGACACCGCCGACGGCGGAGCCGCCGTAGATGGCGGAGGCGCTGCCGGGGAGCACCTCGACGCGATCGACCGCGGCCAACGGGATGCCGTTCACGTCGGGCTGAAACGTCGCCCCGCGATTCGCGAAGTTGGACGTGCGCATGCCGTTGATCAGAATCAGCGTTTGCGCGGCACCGAGGCCGCGGAGGTTGATGGAGCTGGTGGACCCGAGCTGGTTGCTGAGGCCGCTGGGGTCGATCTGGGCGTTGGTTTCGACGACGGAGTTTTGCGTGAGGCTATCGCGGAGGACGTCGTCGAGCTCGGTCTTGCCGGAGTTTTCGATCTCCTCCTGCCCGATGATGTAATAGGCTTGAACGTCGTTGATGCCGCGCGGGATGTCCATGTTGGCATCGGTGAACGGCACGGGCTTTTTTTCATGGATCTTGAATTCGGCCATGACGGTGACGGGCGGGTGGTCGGTGCGGCCCGGCGTGGCGGCGGTGGGAGCGGATTGAGCGACGGACACGGCAGGGAGAAGAGCCGAGCTCGCGCCGAGGAGGGTGAGGCGGAAGAGACGACGGAGCGGAGGCGCGCTGGGGCGTGTCGGGGGGCAGGGTGTCATGGTTTTTTTGGGGGGGCGTGGGGTTGGGGGGCGTGGGGTCGGGGGGAGGGGGGGCGCCTCACGGGACGGCGGAGGGGGCTGGGTGGGGCGCTGGTCGCGGGACCGGAGAAGGCGGCGTCCGGCGAGCGGGGGGGCGGGGCAGGCACGGAGAATAGCAGACGGGAGGGCGCGGAACCTAGGAGAGATCGCGTGAATAAAATGAGTTTATTTACCGCCGCGTCCGCGGGGGAAGCGCGGAATCGCCGGGTGGGAGATTGATCTTTTGCGCGGAGGGTAAACGTTCGGGGGATGCCGGAAAAAAAGCGCGAACAGGTGAAGGTGCGCCGCCGCGAGGTGGCCGTGTTGATCGAAACTTCGAATGCGTATGCGCGCGGGTTGTTGCAGGGGGTGGTGCACTATATCCGCGAGCACCGGCCGTGGTCGTTTCACGTGATGGAGCAGGGGCGGGGCGACGATCCGCCGCCGTGGCTGGCGGGGTGGAAGGGCGACGGGATCATCGCGCGCATCGAGACGCCGCGGATTGCGCGGGCGGTGGTGCGGACGGGGTTGCCGGCGGTGGACCTGAGTGCGGCGCGGCTGGTGCCGGCGTTGCCCTGGGTCGAGACGGACGACGAAGCCATCGCGCGGCTGGCGGCGGAGCATCTGCTGGAGCGCGGGTTCAAGCGATTCGCGTTTTGCGGGGACGCGCGGTTCAATTGGTCGCAATGGCGCGAAGGGCATTTTGCGGCGCGGCTGAAGGCGGCGGGGCAGACGTGCGAGGTCTACCGGTCCGAGGCGGCCGTGGGCGATGTGGCGGGGGAAACGCGGCAGTTGACGCGCTGGTTGCGCGAATTGCCAAAGCCCGTCGGGATCATGGCGTGCTATGATATCCGCGGGCAGCAGGTGTTGGATGCGTGCCGGGGGGCGGGGTTGGCGGTCCCGGACGAGGTGGCGGTGATCGGCGTGGATAACGACACGCTGCTGTGCGAACTGGCGTCGCCGCCGCTGTCGAGCGTGATCCCGAATGCGCACCGGGCGGGCTACGAGGCGGCGGCGTTACTCGACCACATGATGGCGGGAAAACGGGTGGCGGCGGTCGCGCACCTGATCGCGCCGTTGGGGATCGCGGCGCGGCAGTCGACGGATGTGCTGGCGGTGGAGGATCGCGACGTGGCGCAGGCGGTGCAGTTCATCCGGGAACACGCGAGCGAGGGGATCAACGTGGGCGACGTGTTGCGGGCGGTGCCGTTGTCGCGGCGGGTGTTGGAGCAGCGGTTTCAGCGGTTGCTGGGCCGCACGCCGCGCGCGGAGATCATGCACGTGCGGCTCGCGCGCGTGAAACAACTGTTGGTCGAGACGGATCTGCCGCTTTACCTCGTGGCGGCGCGCACGGGGTTCGAGCACGTGGAGTATTTGAGCGTGGTGTTCAAGCGGGAGACGGGGCGGACGCCGCGTGCGTGGCGGGCCGAGGCGCGGGGGTGACGGTGGCGGAAGAGGGGGAAGACGGAGAGCGGGAAATCGGGGGAGGGGGGAGAAGTTCAGCGGGTACTTTACGACGGGCACGATTGGTGCATGGTAATCAACCCATGAGTCGCACTTACCTCTGTTGCGCGGCCGGCGTCGGAATGCTCGCGGCGTTTTCGCTGGGCGGATGTGCGTCGGGGCAGATGAACCGCATCGATGCGAACCGGGACATTTACGAGACGTGGCCGATCGAGACGCGGCAAGCCGTGCTCGACGGGAAGGTGGAGCCAGGGATGTTGCCGGAGATGGTGAAGGTGGCGTGGGGCACGCCGACCGAGGTGGTGGCGAGTCCGGGCGGCGGGCCGGGCGACGAGATCTGGGTCTACAAAAAAGGCGGCGTCGACGACAACGCGATGATGGGTTACCCCGGCGCGAGTTACCCGGGCGGGGGTTACCCGGGCAGTGGGTATCCTGGGTCCGGTTACCCCGGGGCGGGTTATCCGGGGGCCGGTTATCCGTCGACGGTTGGTGGTCCCTCCATCGGGATCAGCACGGGTCGTGGGGGCACGGGGATCATCACCGGCGGCGGCACGGGCATCAGCATCGGCGGTGGGGCCGGCGGCATCGGCATCGGCGGTGGCGGGATGGGCGGGCCGATCATGTCGCGGCCGACACCGGCGGACGTGAAGGAAGTGGTGTTCCGCAACGGGGTCGTCCACCGGGCGGATTTGCCCACGGACCCGAAGTAGCGCTACGGCTGTGGGGTGGGGTGGCGCGACGCCAGGGCGGGACGAGCGCTGGTCGCCGAGGGACGAGCGCTGGGCAGGGCCGTCGGAGCGGAGGCGGGGGTGTTGGCGGCAAACTTATCCGCGAGAGGTCCGCGCCACGGACGAAACACGGGGCGGGAGGGCTGTGCCACGTCACACGGGGCGGGAGGCCTGCGCCACGGGGACCTGTGCCCCGGGGGGAAACTTAGGAGCGCGTTACTGGCCGAGCTTCTTGTAGTCGAGCACCGTGTGGCTGATGAAACCGGCCGCGAGGGCCGTGCGGTCAGTGAGGGGCTCGGCGGGGGAAAGGTCGTCGCCGAGGCGAAAGATGAGGCGGTGCGTGCCGTCGTCGGCGGCGGGGCTGAAGAGGCCGGGCACAATTACCCGGGCGGGAACGGTGCGACGGACCGCTGAGTCGGGCCGGCACGGGAGCGGGAAATTGAGGTTGTGGACGATAAAATCGCGCGGCGGGGTCGCGGCGATGCAGGCGGGCACGAGGCGTGCGGCGTGCGCCGCGGAGATTTTGAGGATGGCGTGGAGTTCGGCGTCGGGGATGTCGCCGGCGGCCTTGAGCCGATTGTAGATTTCGGTGGTGAGATCCTGCGACAGGGCGACGGCGGGGAGGCCGTGGAGGGCGCCTTCCCATGCGCCGCCGATGGTGCCGCTCGCGATGATGAAGCCGAGGCTGGCGTTGAGTCCGATGTTGATGCCGCTGACGACGCCGTCGGGTTTGAGCTCGGGCGGGAGGAGATGGTCGAGGGCGATGTTGACGCAGTCGCTGGGCGTGCCGTCGACGACCCACGTGGCGCAGCCGAGGCCGTGATCGGTGGCGAGGGCGTGGACGGCGCGGTTGCGGGATTTGGCGGCGCCGATCCAGCTTTGTTCGGTTTTGGGCGCGACGACCGCGAGGGTGTGGCCGGCGGCCAGGAGGGCGCGAACGAGTTCGTGGAGGAAGACGCTGTGGATGCCGTCGTCGTTGGTGACGAGGAGTTTCATGGTGGGAGGAGGAAACACCGGAAACTGACGAAAGGGAAACATTAGAAATGGCGGCGTGGGCGAGGGGCGAGTGCAGGTAGGATTTGCCAAGGCACCGGAGTTTTTATTTGGTCCGGTCATGACCCTTCGTGCGCTTCCCCCCGTGTTGTCCGTGAGTTTCCTGTTGGCGTTGGCCGGCTGCGCCACCGCCCCGACGGAGAGCGGCGAAGCGACGGATGCGTCGGCGAGTTCCACCGCGGTGGCGACGGCGGCGGCGGCGGACGAGGGGACGGCGCTGCGGGCGGCGTCCGACGCGCCGAGCCCGGGCAGCTTGAGCGAAAAGGCGGCGGTGACGACCGCCGAGGTCGATGCGCCGCGGAGCACGTGGCGGGCGGAACGGGAAGCGCGCGCGGCGAGCACCGGCAGTTCCGGGACCGCGACGAGCGGCACGGGCGAAACCCGGGCGGCGACCGCCGGCGAGGCGGCGAAGTTGACGCAGCAGTTGGGCGAAGCGGCGAAGGAGCTGGCGACGCTCCGGGCGGCAAACGCGAAGCTCCGGGCGGAGCGGGCGCAACCGGCCAAGGCGGCTCCGGCGGCGGTGCCGGTGGATCCGGCGGAGGAGAAACTTTCGGTTGGGCTGAAGTCGTATGCGGCGTTTAAGCAGGAAGTGGGGAATATTTTTTCCGAGGTTGAGCGGGTCCGGCAGGAAAATGCCGGGTTGAGCAGCAATTTGAAAACCGCGGTGGAACAGGCGGACCGGGCCCGGGCGGCGACCTCGCGGCTTGAAGAGGATCTGCGGGCCGAGCAGAAGGCGCGGGCCGAGGCGGAAAAGACTGTGGCGCAGTTGCGCGAGCAGTTGCGGGCCGTGGCGCGGGCCGTGGCGGCGGCGGGTTTGAGTGTGGAAAAACTGTCGGGGAGCGCGGAGCCGACGGGCAAGCGGTGAGGGTGCGGAGGTTTGTCGGTGGAGTGGGCGGGGGCATCGCCGTCTCCGTGGGCCGTGAAAACGGGGCACGAAAAAGCCGGAGCCGCACGAGGCGACTCCGGCTGGGGAGGATTGACGGGGGAAAGCGCGTTGGGGTCAACGCGCTCCACCTTACTGGGCGGCGGGCGCGGCGGGTTTGAGTG
>CAJAYO010000661.1 GCA_903948415.1 uncultured Opitutia bacterium
GGGACGGGATGGGGATGATCCTGGCGAGGCGAAGGAGAATCGCCGGGCGCGGCGTGAGGTGATTGGCGGAAGAAAAAAACAGGGGGTCGGAGCGGAGCACCGCGGGCATTCGGCGCCTCGCGTGGGGGGCAAAGCGCAATCTAGCCGGGGACGTCGTCGACGCTGCGCGACGTCCCGAGCGGATGCTCCGGGGTGTTATCCGACGTTGGCGCCTACGGGTTACAACCCATGGCCAGGCACCGGGCCGAGAGCGTAGGGTCGGGTCGAACCTGAACCGGCCAGAGCTCTTCGCGCGTCCCGCGCGCACAATCGCCCAGGCGAGGGAACCGGTTGCACGTCGAAAAACCATGCTGCAAAAAATTTATCTCGTCCGTCACGGCGAAACCCGCTGGTCGCAGTCGGGCCAACACTCGGGTGTCACCGAGGTTCAACTCACGGAACCGGGGGAGGACGCGGCGCGAAAATTAGGGGCGCGGCTGAGGGAGCTCTCGCTGGCCCATGTGCTCACGAGTCCCCGGGAGCGGGCCCGACGCACGTGCGAACTCGCCGGACTTGGCGCGGCGGCCGAAGTCGATCCGGACCTGGCGGAATGGGACTATGGCGACGACGAGGGGCGACGCTCGGTGGAGATTCTTTCCGCCAGGCCCGGGTGGAATCTGTTTCGCGATGGCTGCCCGCAGGGCGAAACCCCGGTCGGGGTCGCCGCCCGGGCCGATCGGATGCTGGCGCGGATCCGCACCATGACCGGAAACGTCGCGCTGTTTACCCATGGGCACTTCGGGCGCGTGCTCGGCGCGCGGTGGATCGGTCTGCCGGTGATCGAGGCCCAACACTTTCTCCTTGGGCCGGCGTGCCTCGGCGTCCTGGGTTACGAGCATGAGCGGGCGGACCGGCCGGTGCTCGTGCGCTGGAACGTTGCGGCGGGCCTTGTATTGGTCGAAGCGGGCGAGCCCGGGCTCGGCGATGCGCCGGCCTTGAAGGTGCGCGCCATCGACCGATGGGAAAATGAAGGCGGAGAGATTCCGCCGGCCGGGAGTCCTTCCGGTGCGCCGGTGGCCAAACCCAGCGGGGCAGCGGGTAACACCCCATAGTCCGGTGAAGTCATCCCGGGCAGAGTGAAGGTCGCTGAAACCACGGGATTATTTTTCCCGGATCGGTTCGGCAACCCAGCCCCGAGGATACTTTATGCTCAAAAACACTCAGGAAATTTACGGTGACAAGCTCGCCGCGTCGGATGGTGACATCGGTCATGTCCAGGACTTCTACTTTGATGATACGTCATGGGCTGTCCGGTATGTGGTCGCTGATACGGGCTCGTGGCTGACCGGGCGCTTGGTGTTGTTGGCGCCCCACGCCCTGGGGCGGCTTGAGCAGGCGGAAAAACTGCTGGCCGTAAATCTGACGCGTGCACAGATCGAGCGCAGTCCCTCAATCGAGACCCACCGGCCGGTTTCGCGCCAGCACGAAGAGGAATACTACCGCTATTACGGCCAGATGCCCTACTGGGAGGCGGGCGGCATGACCGGCGTTGCCGGCTCACCTGCCATCGCGCCTCCGGCAACCCCGGAACTCCGGCCCCACCACGGCCACAATCAGCGCGATGATCTTCACCTGCGCAGCACGAAGGCGATCGCCGGCTACCAAATCGTCGCGATGGACGGCGCGGTGGGATCCGTCAGCGGTTTCATGTTCGACGAAAAGAGCTGGACCATCCGCGACGTCGTGGTGGAGACCGGCCATTGGTTTGCCGGAAAAGCAGTCCTGATTTCAACCGACCGCATCACCCGCATCAGTTACGAGGAATCGACCGTGTTCGTGAACCTGACCAAGGCGGACATCAAGCGCACCGCGGAAAACGAAGTTGCGAAAACTCACGTTCGGAAGCAAGAAGAGGCACCCAAGGTGGGCGTTATCCGATGAAAACTCCTTCACCCAAACCTGTCGCAGAAAAAAAGCGGGCCGAGCGCGAGCCCTCGTCCGGCGAACCGACCCCGGGGGCGGTCACCGGACCGGCCGGGGCCCCGGACGAAGCGGATCCGGCGGCCGAGTCGGCTGACTGGATCTCGACGGCGCCGTCAACCGGACTCCCGACGCCCGCGGCCGGCGATGACGAGGAGGACGGGGAGGGCCAAAACACGAGTGCGCAACTGGTGGAAGAAGGCGTGAAGCGAGCCGAGCACCAACAGATCCTCCAGGCCGCCAAAGACGCTTCGTTGGAGAGTGACTGACGAGACGCCGTTCGGGGCAAGGTGGCGACCGGCGTCCGGTTGAGCGTGGCGCAATCGGTTGCGGGCCGGCCGGGGAACGCCCGTGGCGCACCGCCGCCGGCAGCGGGTCTGACCCAAGCCCGTGATCCAATCGATCCGGCCGATCCCGCCGCCGAAGGCCGGTGCGGAAGCCGATACACACGGCCGGTCCCCGGACGCTGTTCTCCCTGCGCCTACTTTTGCCAAAGAATCGCGGACGCTTCCAGCGGGACGCGGAGGCCCGGGATGTCTGATACGACGCGGGCGGTGAAGTCGGAACTCGGCCGGCCGGCGGGCACGTTGGCACGGTAAGTGAGCCAGCCCGCTTCGTCGGCGCCGGGAGTCTCGGGGGCCAGGGGGCAGTGCACGGCCGCGTCGCCGTTCGCGCCTTCGGCATAGAGTTCGACGCGCAGCGCGGCGCGGCTGGCCGCGTCGCAGCGGAGCGTGACGTCGAAGCGGTGGGAGGTGGCGTCGGAGGTGACGGTGACGGTCCCGAAGCGAAGGCCGGCCCAATGGGACTGGAGCGTATTTTCGCGGACGACGCGTTGCTCCGCCGTGGCGCCGCGGCCGGCGGTGCGGGCCCGAAGCGCGAGCGCGGCGGGGAGGTAGTGTTGTTCGGTGTAATCGCGCACGGTGCGGCTGGCGGAGAATTTGGGGGTAAGGCGGGCCATGCTTTCCCGCACGCGGGCCAACCACGCGGTCGGCAGACCGGCGGCGTTGCGCGCGTAGAATTCGGGGATCACCTCTTGTTCGAGGCGCAAGTAGAGTGCCTCGGCCTCGGCGCGGTCCCACGCGGGATCGTCGCCGCGCTCCTGCCCGTCGCCGAGCGACCAGCCGACGTCGGGGAGGTAGGCCTCGGCCCACCAGCCGTCCAACTCGGACAGATTGAGACCGCCGTTGACGAGCACCTTCATGCCGCTGGTGCCGCTGGCTTCCCACGGGCGTTGCGGAGTGTTGATCCACACATCCACGCCCTGCACGAGGTGCTCGGCGAGGAGCATGTCGTAGTCGGCGAGGAAAACCACCGGAGGATTCGTCTCATGGCGGCCGATGAAGTGCATCCATTCCTGGATCAACGCCTGGCCGGCGCGGTCGGCGGGGTGCGCCTTGCCGGCGAAGATGAGTTGGGCGGGGTGTTGCGGATGGCTCAGCAGCCGGATCAAACGCGCGGGATCGTGGAGCAAAAGGTTCGGGCGTTTGTAGGTCGCGAAGCGGCGCGCGAAGCCGAGGGTCAACACGCCGGGACTCAGTCGGGCCTGGGTGCGGGCGATGGCGGCCGGTGTGGCGCCGGCGACGGTCATCTGGCGGCCGATGCGGTCACGGGTGTAGTCGACCAGGGCAGCGCGGCTCGTGTTGCGCAGCGTCCAAAGCGTTTCGTCGGGCACCCGGCGGAGGTCGGCCTCGAGCGAGGTCGAGAGGCCCAGCCAGCGGCCTTTGCCGCAGGCGTCGGTCCAGAGTTGATCGGCGGCGGCGGAATCCCAGGTGGGCATGTGCACGCCGTTGGTCACGTGTCCGACGGGCACTTCGTTCTCCGGCCACCGCGGGAACAGGGGCGAAAACAGATGCCGGCTCACGCGGCCGTGGAGGCGGCTGACGCCGTTGACGGCGCCGCTGCCGCGCACGGCGAGGTAGGCGAGATTGAACGGCTCCGCGTCGTCGTCGGGATTCTGGCGGCCGAGCGCGAGGAGCTCGCGGAGCGAGAGCCCGAGGTGTTCGTGGGCGTAACGGCCGAGAAAGTGTTCGACGAGGGACGGAGCGAAGCGGTCGAAGCCGGCGGCCACGGCGGTGTGGGTCGTGAAGATGGTGCCGACGCGCGTGGCGGCGAGGGCGACGGCGAAGGGCTGGCCGCTTTCCACCATGAAGGCGCGCGCACGTTCCAAAACGACAAGGGCCGTGTGTCCCTCGTTGAGATGATAGACGTCGGGCTTGAGTCCGAGCGCCGCCAGCATCCGGCAACCCCCGAGGCCGAGCACCATCTCCTGACGGAGGCGCATCTCGGGGTCGCCGCCGTAGAGCTCGCCGGTGATGAGCTGGTGCTCGGGCGCGTTGGCGGGATCGTTTGAGTCCAGGAGGTAGAGCTTCGTCCGCCCGACCTGGACCTGCCAGATGCGCAACCAAAGCGTGCCGTTGGGCAGTGCGATCTCCAACCGCAACCACTCGCCGTCCGCGCGGCGGACCGGCGTGACGGGCAAGTTGGCCGGATCGTTGGCGGGGAAGAGCGCTTGCTGGGCACAGTCAGCGTCGATCACCTGGTGGAAATAGCCGTGCCGATAGAGGAGGCCCACCCCGATCACCGGCACGCCGAGATCGCTCGCGGCCTTGAGTTGGTCGCCCGCGACATTGCCGAGGCCACCGGAGTAGATCGGCAGCGCCTCGCTCAACATGAACTCCATGCAGAAATAGGCCACGCAGGTCAGCGGTGCGTCGGCGTGGGTGCGCTGAAACCATGCGGGCGCCGCTTCGCATTCGCGTTTCGCCCGGATGAGCTGGTCGATCAACGCGCAAAAACTCGGATCGGCGAGCGCCGCGGCGAGTTTGGCGGGCGAGGTATGCTTCAGGACGGCGCACGGATGAGACGTCTGTTCCCACAGCGGGAGGTCGAGGCGGCGCCACAGTTCATCGGAGCTATGGTTCCAGGCCCAGCGCAGATCGAGCGCGAGATCGGTCAGTGCGGCGAGGCCGACGGGGGGCGGAGGGGGCAGGGGAGCGCTGGCGTTATTTTTATTCATCGGGCGAAAGCACACTCACCCGCGGCGGTGCCGTTAGCCGGCGGCCCCGCGGGGAAGCAGGTATAATTGGCATCGGGACGGGCGGGTGGGCCGTCGAAATCCGGCTCGCCGGGCAATGACCGCTCGGCCCGTGCGTCGTCGGCGTGTTCGCCGGAGGGCGATCTGCGGTCGGCGTGTTCAGCCAGTTCGCGCCGGTGGGTTTCCACCCTGGCACGGGCGACGGAGCCCCGGTGGACCGGGCGCGAAACCGAAGGCAGTGGGGGCAGAACGTTGTTTTGCAGGGAGGGCGAAAGCGAAGGAAGGGCAGCGACTGGGAGAAAACAGAGCCACCGCGGGCGCGCTTCGGCGAAGTGCGCGCCGGCGCCCCAGCCCGCCCGGAACGACCGGTGGGCCAAGGGCCGGACTCGGCGGCCAAGGCGCCCAGGCCGCGCGGCCTTTCGTCGCAGGGGAAGTCGGTGAGAGGGCCGACCTCGCTGGTTGAGTCTGCCGGTTCGCGAAGATCGATTTTTTTGATACGAGGGGCATCCATCGCTGTGGAGCGTTTGCTGTCGGGGCCCCCCGGAGCGGTCGCAGCCCATCCGGGACAGTAGCGCGGATGCCCGGTGTCGCCTATGGGGTATAACCCGGTACCGCCGGCTGCCGGA
>CAJAYO010000662.1 GCA_903948415.1 uncultured Opitutia bacterium
CCCCACTTTCTCGCGACCCTCGCCGTCGCGCTCGCCCGGCTCCGACCCTCCCGCTCCCGCTCGCCCCGCGCCCGGCTCCGCGCCATCGCCGGGCTCGCCGGCCTGGTCTGACGGCGCTTCCGCCGCCAATACGCCCTCGAACCGTCCTCGAATCGTTCTCGAACCGTCCCCGAAGGTTCCGCCCAGCTTCCCGCAGCGGTCGCACCACGTCCACGCCGCGCGGCGGACGCCCCTTTGCCCACCGACCCGCCGCCCCCCGGTCTCATGGGGGTGTCACGCCCCTGCAGAAACGAAGCCGGCCAGGCCCCGGAGCGGCGAACGCGCGGTTCGCCGGTCGGGAAACCGCCCCGCTCACGCCGCCCCTCCTCCGCCGCCCAGCCCGGCCCAGGGCGCCAGGGTGCGGTCCCAGGGTCACCCCGGCCTCGGCCAGAAAAACGGGCGGGCCATCGGCCCTCCCCACGCCGGACCACGCTCGGCCATCCTCTCCTCGCTCATCGTTTCGGATCAGCGTCCCGCCAAAGCCCCGCTCCGACAAGCGGCGGCCCTACCGTCCCACTGAAGGCATGACGCCGGGCGCCGGTCCGGGCCGCTCATTCGCACCAGCGCTGCCAGATGGCGCGGTAGTGGTGCTCCACGTCGCGGGTGAAGCCCGCGTTGTCCATCAGGGGGGACCGCCTCATTTCGTCGCGCAAGCCCGCCCGCACCTGCGCCAGATGCGCCGGGTCGGCGGCCAGTCGCCGGGCGATGGCGAGGTACTGGGCGGCGGAATCGGCCACCCATTCCGGACGGCCCAGCGTGGCCAGAATACTCCGGCCGCCCCGGCTGGCCGTGCGCGCGCCGGCCCAGGTGACCACCGGCACGCCCATCCACAGCGCATCGAACGTGGTCGTGCCGCCCGCAAAGGGGGCGGGATCCAGCGCGAGGTCGATCCGGCCGTAGGTCGCCATGTAGCTCGGGCCGTCCTGATAGCCGATGAGCGTCACGCGCTCGGGCGGCAGGCCGTGGCCGGCCAGAAACTCGAGCAGCCCGCTCCGGGCGCGCGATTCCTTGATGTGCAGCAGCAGCCGCGCGCCGGGGACCGATGCGACCAACTGGGCCCAGAGGGCGCGGGTGGCTTCGTTCACTTTCACGAAGTTGTTCAGACTGCCGAAGGTGACGAATCCGGCGGCGAGGCACGGGGGCGGCTGCACCTCCGCGATGCTGGTGCGTACGGGCGGCTGGAAGGTCCACCAGCACCGCGACAGCCGCAGCGGTTTTTCCGGAAACGGCGCGGCCGGGCCCTCCGGCGGGTCGAGGTACACGTCGGTCAGCCGGTAGTCCATCGTCACCTGGCCCGTGGTGCCGACGTAGGCCAGATACGACACCTGCAGCGGGGCCGGCTTCCGCGCAAACAGGCCGGGCCGGCAGTCGCGCGAGTGCATGGTGAGGTCGACCAAGATGTCGATGCCGTCGTCGCGGATCTGTTGCGCGAGGGCGGCGTCGGAGAGGTGGTGGCACTCGCGCCAGCGGTCGACATGCCGGGCGCATTCTTCGGTGAATCCGTCCTTCAGATACCGGGAGGAGTAGGCGACGATCTCGAAGCGGGCGCGATCGTGGTGCTGCAGGAGCGGCAGCATGAACCGCGCGACGGGATGCATCCAGAAATCGGGGGACACATAGCCGATCCGCAGCCGCTTGTTCGGCTCGCGGGTATTCGTAAACGGGCGGGTCTCGGCCAGGGAGCCGAATTTTTCGCGGCAGAGCCGCCGGTGCTCGGCCGCGATCTCGGCGTCGGAGAGGCTGGGGCTATAGTTGAGCGCGAAGAGGTAGTTGGGGACGAAGTCGCGTTCGTCCTGCCCCAGCTCGATCCCCTTCCGATAGCTGGCGAGGGCGAGGTCGATCTTGCCCTGGTCGAAAAAGGCGTTGCCGAGGTTGGAATGGGCGGCCGCGAAGTCGGGCTTGAGGCGGATGGCCTCCAGCATCGACTGCTCGGCGAGATCGGGAAACTTCGCCTCGCGCTGCAGGTTGCCGAGGTTGGCATAGGCCTCGGGGTAGTCGGGCCGCGACTGGATGGCCCGCTGGAACGCCTGCAGGCCTTCGTCGTGGCGGCGCAGCGTGAGCAAAATGTTGCCGAGATTGTTCAGGGCCTCGGGGAAATTCGGGCGGAGTTCGACGGCCCGGCGCAGGTAGC
>CAJAYO010000663.1 GCA_903948415.1 uncultured Opitutia bacterium
ACGGCGGTGCGCGCCTCGCTGGTCGCCGCCCCGATGGTCCCGGCCGACTCCGGATAAATCTCGGCCGCTTGGTCAACCCGTCGCAGCGCCTCCTCCTTGTTTCCCCAGATTACCTCGACGCGCGCGGCCGTTCGCAGGCGCTGCGTGTCCCTCGGTTCGCGCTCCAGATCCGCCCGCAATCTCGCCGGGAGGTCTCCCGGCCGGGCGCGCGCGCCCTCCCTGTCGCCCCGGGCGCGGAGAAAGAGCGCGTGTCGCCTCGGCAAGCGTGCGAGGGGCGGCGACAGCCGAACGGCGTCAGGCTCTGGGGTTCGGGGTGAAGTCGCCATTTTTTTAGAGCCGGAAAAGGGCCCTGCGGAATCCCGCAAGCTGCCGCGCCCACGCCACCCGGCGGAGCCGAAGCCGCAAACACCCGCGACCGCCTCGCCTCTTCACCACCCCGCGCCCTTCGTCAGCGTCTTTACGCGCACCAAAAAATAGTTCGCCGTGATGTAGAGCGTGCTGCCGTCGTCGCCCCAGCAGCAGTTGCCGTTCGGCTCGTTGGTATTGATCACGCCCAGCAATTTCCCCGCCGGGGAGATCACCAGCACGCCGCCCGGACCCGTCGCCCACACGTTCCCTTCGCGGTCGACTTTCAATCCGTCGCACCCGCCTTTCACCCCGGGTTTCCGCCGCGGGAGCGCATCGAAGAACACCCGCCCCGCGCCGAGCGTGCCATTTTCCTTCACCGCGTACGCCATCACGCGCGGCGCCTTCCCGTCGCTCACCGCGACATACAGCGTCTGCTCGTCGGGCGAAAATCCGATGCCATTCGGAAAGTTCAGCTCTTTCGTCAACAGCGTGACCACGCCGTCCGTCGCCACCCGATACACCCCCGCATATGGCAGCTCCCGCAACGGCGAGTCCGCGACCTTCGTCAACCCATACGGCGGATCGGTAAAATAAATCTCCCCGCTCTTCCGCACCGCGAGATCGTTCGGACTGTTGAACCGTTTTCCCTCATAGCGATCGGCGATCGTCGAAAACGTCCCGTTCTCCCACCGCGCGATTTGTCGCTCGCCGTGCTGGGCGAGGAGAAGCCGTCCCTGCGCATCGCGCGTCAGACCATTGCTGCCCGTCTCGCGAAACCCCGGCGTCGCTTTCATCAGCCCGCTCGGCCGTAGAAACACCTCCGCCCCGCTCACCGCTCCGATCGTTGATTTTTCCGTCGCGCCGGCCTTCCAGCGATACGCCGTGTTGGCGAGCACATCCGAAAACACCACGCCGCCGTCATACCACGTCGGCCCTTCCGACCAGCGAAAGCCCTCCGCGAGCTTCTCAATCTGCGTGCCCGGCGCCACCAAACGGTCAAACGCCGGATCAAGCCGCTCGATCACCCCGACAAACGGATGCGGCGGATCGTCGGCGGCAAACAGGCAGAACGGCGTCAGGGCAACAAACAGGGCAACGGTGGTTTTCATGGGGCCTCTCCCGTCTATTTCCTCGCGCGGCGCCTTCAATCACCAACTCGCCGCCCGCCTCCGCGTCCCCGCTTGCACCGCCCGCCCGCCGCCCTACGCTGCCCCGCTCGCATGCCCTACACGCCCGCCAAGCCGCCGCTCACCGGCGAAACTCTCGACTCCCTCTCCGCGCGCCTGCGCGACGCGGGCGAGCCCGCTTTCCGGGCAAAACAAATCCTCGACTGGCTCTACAAAAAACGCGTCCGCACCTGGGACGAAATGACCAATCTCTCGAAGCCGCTCCGCACCTGGCTCGCCGACACCTTCGAGCTCATGCCCGTCGCCCTCGTCTTCAACAAACAGTCCGAGGACGTCACCGACAAACTCCTCCTCGAACTCGGCGACAAATCCCTCATCGAGACCGTCATCATCCGCGTGCCGCAGGAGGGCGTCGGCCCCGAGCACTCCCGCAAAACCATCTGTATTTCCACCCAGGTCGGTTGCGCCATGGGCTGCGTCTTCTGCGCGAGCGGACTCGCCGGCCTCAAACGCGACCTCAGCGCCGGCGAAATCGTCGCCCAGCTCCTCCAGGTCTGCTACCGCGAGGACGCCCGCACCCCCCGCGCCCGCCTGGAGCTCGCCTCCTTCGACAACATCGTCGTCATGGGC
>CAJAYO010000664.1 GCA_903948415.1 uncultured Opitutia bacterium
CCAACGTCACGGCAAACGGCCGGTAAAGGGGATCGCCGATGAGAATCGCCTGCCAACTGAGTTCCGGCAGCGAGAAATAGGCCGCGTCGGCCAAGGTCGCGCCCCGGGCCAGCGCGCGCAGAAAAAGATGCGGACGATGCGTGAGTTCGAGGTACGGGTCGAAGACGTTGCCCACCGTCGCCGACACCCCCCGCGCCACGAGCGGCCCCGTCCAACCCGTCGTCGTCGAGCGCAGCGTGCCCGCGGAGTAGCTGTGGATATGCAGGGCAATCGCCCCCGGCGGAAACCGGAATCCCGGCAGCGCAAACGGTCCGTTGAGGCTCCCCGCATACCAGCCGAAATAGAGCACCGGCGCGTCGATCCGCGCCGTCGCCGGCATCGTCGCCGGCGCCCGGTCCACCGCCGGCACGAAACCAAGGCTGTCGAGTTGCTTGGCCACCGCCTCCAACCACTCGTCGCCCACCGCGTGGATCCCCCCGATGTCCACATACGCCCGCCCCAGCAGGCCCGAGCGTTCGGCGGCGACCGCCCGATCGACCAACCCGAGCGCGGCCTCCACCGACGGACCGTCGAGCCGCGAGACTTTCACGATGCGCAGGCGGTCGAGCGTCCCCGGCGTTTCGTTTTGGAACAGAAGATTGGGGACAAACGCGTTGATCGGATAATTCGGATGCGCCAGCAGGCTGAGTTCGGAATCCACCGCGCCGGCGTTGGTCCGGAACTCCGCCTTCTGCGTAAACGGCGACGGCACGTAAAGCGCCGCATCGTGCTCGATCTTCAGCGGCACCCCCCGGCAGGTCACCAGCGCCGAAATCCGGTGGCTGTAGACCGCCAGCTTCCGGCGGCCGACCCCGTCCGTCAGCGCCATCGGGATCGCGTCGATCCACTTGGCGCGCATCAAGGCGTCGACCAGCGGCTCCCACAGCGTGACCACGAATTCGCGCCACGTGATCGATTCGGTCAGCGGGAGCCTGAGCGCGATGATGTTCTCGCGCGGCACGCCCCGCACCTCGGCGTAGTGCCGCGCGATGCGCAGCGAGTCGGGATCTTCGCTATTCGCGAGCAGGACCACGCGGGCCGCGAGATTTTCGCTCGCACCGCACGCGGTCGCGAGGAAGAGGGCGACAGCCAGTGCGGCGAAAAAAGTTTTGAAACAGGCACTCAACGGTGCGCGACAGTGTGCACTTGTCGGCCCTTTTCGAGCGCGCATTCCTGCGCCTTGCCAAAAGCGCGCGGACGCCGTGTTGTCGGCGCCGCTTCGGATCTCGCCTTCATGCCTTCCTCTTCCACGCCGCCGATCCCCGATAGTCCGCGTTCCCGCCGATGAAGCAGTTCTGCAACGTCCGCGAGCATCTCGAAAACCTGCGTCACCTCCTGCAATGGACGCTGCTCGTCCTCCCGGTGGCGATCCTGTCCGGCTCGGCCAGCGCGCTCTTTTTGTGGGCGCTCGATCACGTGACCCGCCTGCGCTGGGAAAACCCGTGGCTGCTGTTCCTCCTGCCCATCAGCGGCCTGGCGGTCGGCTGGGTCTATCATCACTTCGGAAAAAAATCGGACGCCGGCACCAACCTCATCATGGAGGAAATCCACACGCCCGGCGGCGGCGTGCCGGGGCGCATGGCTCCCCTCGTCCTCGCTGGCACCCTCCTCACCCACCTCTGCGGCGGCTCCGCCGGCCGCGAGGGCACGGCCGTCCAAATGGGCGGAAGCCTCGCGGGTCTGTTTGGCCGGCTCGCCAAAGTCTCCGCCGAAAACCGCCGCGTCCTCCTGCTGGCCGGCGTCGCCGCCGGTTTCGGTTCGGTCTTCGGCACCCCGCTCGCCGGAGCCATCTTCGCCCTGGAGGTGCTCGTCGTCGGTCACGTCCGCTACGACGCCCTGATCCCCGTGCTCGTCGCCAGCCTCGTCGGCGATTTCACGTGCTCGCTCTGGGGCATCCACCACACGCCCTACCACATCGCCTTCGTCGCGGCTGACTCGGGCCACGCCCTCCTCAACGGCGCCCTCCTCGGCAAGGTTGTCCTCGCCGCGATCCTCTTCGGGCTCGTGAGCCAGGGCTTCGCCGAGTTCACCCACCTGATCAAAAAAACCTTCGCCCGCCTGCTGCCCTACGCCCCCCTGCGGCCCGCCGTCGGCGGCGTGCTGGTCATCGGACTGGTCTGGCTCGTCGGCACGCGCGATTACCTCGGCCTCGGGGTCACCTCGCCCGACTCGGACGCCGTCACCATTCTTTCCGCGTTCACCCCCGGCGGCGCCACGCCGTGGAGCTGGTGGTGGAAACTGCTCTTCACCGCCATCACGCTCGGCAGCGGGTTCAAAGGCGGCGAAGTCACGCCGCTCTTCTTCATCGGTGCCACCCTCGGCCACGCGCTCGCCCTTCTCCTCGGCGCCCCCGTCGATCTGTTCGCCGCGCTCGGCTTCATCGCGGTCTTTGCCGGCGCGACCAACACGCCGCTCGCCTGCACCGTCATGGGCCTGGAGCTGTTCGGCTCGACCCATGCGGTCTACTTTGCCGTCGCGTGCTTTATCGCGTATCTGTTCAGCGGACACTCCGGCATCTACACCGCCCAGCGTCCCGGCGTGCCGAAAAAGCCCGCGATCTGAACGGGTACAGCGTTCACCCGCGCGGCGCGTCTGCCCGGTTTGGCCAACTTTATTTCCCTCCGGCCCTCCCCGTTTTCTTCCCTGCCGCCCCGGGATCCGCGGCGGACTCGTGACCAAGATTCGACCGCATCTTCACTTGCGGGTGGCGCTCACGATGCGGTCCGGAAAGCGGAAAACCGGGCCTGCGGCCCCGTGCGGCCGTGGCGCGCTCCGAGTGGCAGAGCTTCCCGCGCTCCTCGCGCCGCCCCCCGGGCAACCGATTGCTTCGCCGGCGGAAAAGTTGCGCCCCGCCCGCAGCATCGGCGGACCACCTCCTACTTTGCTTTCTGGGCCTCGACCTGGCGCTTCACGAGCTGCGCCCGCAGGTAAGTATCGGGCACGGCATTTTTCCAG
>CAJAYO010000665.1 GCA_903948415.1 uncultured Opitutia bacterium
CGACGCCGCCCTCGTCGAAATCTACGAGGTCCCGTAGGCCGCGAGCTCGCTCGCGCTCCGTCGCCCTCCCCGCCCCGTCGAAAGACGCCACCCTCCACACCGCCCTCGTCGAAGTCTACGAGGTGCCTTGACGGATCGGCGGTTCCCACCGCCGATGCTACCCGACCATCACGCCAACCCTCACGGTCACCGCGGCCTGTCCCCACCGCGCCCGCCGCCCCGGCTTTCGCGCGGCGCAACCAAAGCGTCGTCCCGCCCGCACCACCGGCGGGGCCCTTCTCCCCTCCTCGTTCGCCGCCCTCCACCCAGACTCCGCCGCCCCGCCCGCTCTTCCGGCGCGCCGGCCCTTTCCGCCGCCGCCCCGCCGACTTCATTTCTCCCTCGACAAGGCCCCCCTTGTGCTGGCGGAAAATCCCTGTAACCTTTCGCCCACGTTCGCGTCCCCCAGACCCGCCCTCCTTTTCGTTCGCCGCGCTCCCATGAAAACCACTGTCGCCCTCGCTCGTCGCCTCCTCCTCGCCCTCTCGCTGACCGCGCTCGTCCCGTCGATCGTCCTCGCCCAGGGCGGCGGCGCCGGCGGCGGCGGCGCCACCCGCCCCACCCTTCCTGGCGGCGGCGGTGGCGTGGTGACCCTCCCTGGCGGAGGCGGCATTGTGACCCTCCCTGGTGGCGGCGGCATTGCGACCCTCCCCGGCATCAATGGCGGCGCCGGCTTCCTCCCCGGCGGAGGTGGCGGCGGCATCAACGTCGGCGGCACCACCGGCACCGCACGCATCGTGTCCGATGCCGGCATTCTCGTCGGCGATCCTTCCCAGGCCATCGCCATCGCGCCCAATCAAACCGCCGCCGCACCCGGCACCGGCGGCACCGCCACACCCGTCGCCGCCACCTACACCTGGACCATCGCCGGCGGTCGGATCGTCGGCTCCAGCACCGCCGCCACCGTCAACTACCTCGCCGACGCCGCCGGCACCGTCACGCTCACCGTCGCCGTCACCACGGCCGGCACGACCTCCACCGCCACCTCCACCGTCACCGCCATCTCCGCCGCCACCGCCGGCACCATCAACGCCCCCGCCACCGCCGCCACCGCCACCGGCCCGACCGCCCCCACCCTCACCGTCAGCGTTCCCGCCGCCGTCAACGCCGACCGTACCTTCCGCTGGACCGTCACCGGCGACGCCGCCATCACCACCGGCCAGGGCACGCCCACCATCACCGTCCGCCCCGGCAGCCCGGGCCTCAAGGAGGTCTCCTGCGCCGTCGCCTTCGTCAACGCCACGCGCCAGCCCCTCGTCACCGTCCCCCTCCGCTCGTTTATCGTCGTCAACGGTGACGGCGCCCCTGTCGCCGTCACGATCACCAACGGCACCGGCACCGGCACCTACAACGGCAACTCCCGCGTCGACCTCTTTGCCAACCCGCCCCCCGCCGGCCAGGTCTTCGACCGCTGGACCGGTGACACCGCCGTCTTCGGCGCCAACGCCCTGCTCGCCCCCTTCCTCCCCCACCTCGTCCTCACCGTTCCCGCGACCCCCGTCTCCCTCACCGCCACTTACAAGACCGCGCCCGCGTGGACGCCCACGACCGTCCCCAATTTCAACCCGCAGACGCAGCCCGCCGGCACCGGCGCCAACCAGCCGACCACGCCCACCACCGTCTCCACCACCCTCGCCTACTACCTGCCGGCCGACGCCATCGGCATCGTCTTCCTCCTGCACGAAGCCGGCTCCAGCGCCGCCGCCTGGTTCAACACCCCCGAAGGCGCCCTGCTTTCGCGCGATCTCGTCGCCGCCGGCTACGGCGTCGCCGCCCTCAACAGCGTCAACCGCAACGCCGGCACTTGGGCCCCCCAAGCCACCCTCGCCAACAATCTCGACGCCCTGAACCACCTCGCCGCCCTCAACAAATTCGTGCAGGACGGCTCCCCCGCCGCCACCAAACCCCTCTTCTTCCTCGGCGTGGCCAACGGCGCCGACGCGGCCGTCCGCTTCGCCAACCTCCTCGCCACCGCCACCCCGGCCCGCAACGTCCGCGGCGCCGCGCTCTATTTCACGGCCGGCGACGAAACCCTCGCCGTGACCTCCAAGATCCCCCAATTCTTCGCCCTCGCCGCCAACGACGATGCGCTCGGCGCCGCCGGCCTCACCACCGCACGCGCCAACGCCCAGCTCCTCGCCGGCCGCGGCCTCGCCGCCGGCACCGTCACCAACGCCGTCTCCCCCGTCCACCCCGATCGCTTCCGTGTCCTCGGCGTCAACTCCCCCGCGTTTACGGCCACCGATGCCACCGCGATTTGGACCGCCCTCAAAACCGCCGGCCTCCTCGACGCCAACAACTACCTGAAGGCCCAGCCCTCGACCGCCGCCCTCACGGCCGCCCTCCCCGAAGCCTACCGCGCTCGCGTGGCCGATGTCGCCGCCCAACTCGCCGTCGCCGACGCCTCCCGGGAATTCTTCAGCGACGCCAACGCCCGCATCGTCGCCTTCTTCAACGCCCGCGTCGCCGGCACGCCCGCGCCCACCCCCGGCCGCCTCGTCAACCTTTCCACCCGCACCCGCATCACCTACGTCGGCGACAGCTTCGCCCTCGGCTTCAACATCGGCCCGCTCTCCAGCACCGACCGCGCCACCCTCCTCATCCGCGGCATCGGCCCCGCCCTCGCCCGCTTTGGCGTCACCACCGCCATCGGCGCACCCCGCCTCGAAATCAACGACAGCGCCGGCCGCCTGATCGCGTCCAATGAACGCTGGAATGCCCCCGGCGGCACCGCCACCGCCGCCCAGATCACCGCCGCCGCCGCCAGTGTCGGCGCCTTCGCCCTTACCGCCGGCGACCTCGATACCGCCGTCCTCCTCACCAACCTCGCCCCCGGCAGCTACACCGCCACGATCACGGGCCTCAACGGCGCCACCGGCGACGTCCTCGCCGAGGTCTACGACGTGTCCAAAAACACCACCCGCCTCACCAACCTCTCGACCCTCGCGCGCATCGCCGACGACGGCGATCTCCTCATCCCCGGCATCGTCGTCCAGGGCGCCGCGCCCCGCACCCTCGTCGTCCGCGCCATCGGACCCGGCCTCGGCGATTTCGGACTCCCCGCCGAGGTCGTCCTCACCGACCCGCGCATCACCGTCTTCAACGCCACGGGCGCCACCGTCGATACCAACAACAACTGGACCCAGGGCGGCGTCGCCACCCTCACCGCCGTCTTCCCTGCCGTCGGCGCCTTCCCCCTCAAGCTCGCCAACGCCGCCGACGCCGCGCTCGTCACCTCCGTCACCGCCGGCATCTCCACCCTCCAGGCCGGCGCCGCGCCCGTCGCGGCCAACGCCCCCGCCGGCACCGCGGTCCCGAACCCCACC
>CAJAYO010000666.1 GCA_903948415.1 uncultured Opitutia bacterium
GGCACCTCTGCTTTGAGAGGTGCCGGTTGGCCCCCTCCCTCCACTTCGTGGGTTAGCTGTGATCGGGCTAGATTTTGGATTGGCGTTTGAGGGTGGAGATCGCGGACGACGAGGCGGCTCGCGGCCGCGAGCCGCCAGTCAGCCAACCGGCGTTGGAGGGTTCGTAACTGGCCATCGGGGAAGCGCGCGGGATAGGTGCGCTGCAGCCGCGCAAACAGCTCCACGCCGATCTGATCAGGTTCGGCTTCGAGCCAGTTGGTTATCTCCAACCAGACTTCCTCGAACGGATCTTTACGGGAACGCCACGTTCTTGCCGGCCGCGGCTTCGCCGTATGAGTCGGGCGGACTTCGCCGGCCTTCCATGCAAGGGCGAGACCGGCGAGGAACTCGGTCAGGTCGGCATCCCGAACCGCCGGGGTATGCATCCGTTCGCCTTTGGCGAGCGCCGCGAGATGATGCTGCATAGCCCGGATCTCATCGAGCAATCGCAAGGGGTCGAGGCTATCGCCGAGATCTTTGAGCCGCGTCTTGATCTCCGCTGGGATGCCTTCCGCCGCCATCAACCGCGCAGCCGGTGTCGCCGGAGCGAGGTAGCGCTTAATAATCCGGGCGCCCTCGCGATGTTTTTCCGCCAGCTTGAACGACGGCTGGAAAAAATTAACGAAGAGCCGGGATGCGGCATAGAGTCGGCCCAACGCCTGCCCGGCCGCGATTCCCTCCAGTCGGGCGTAGCCGACCATGCGTCTTACGACCGCACCGTTCTTTTGTTCGATCCACGCCTGGTCGTTTCTGAGGTAGGGCCGCGAGCGGGTCAGCCCGAGCCCGTGCTTCGCGCAGTAGTCGACCAACACTTCGTTCACGAACTCCACACCGTTGTCGGTATCGAGACTGAGCAAAGCAAAGGGCAGTGCCTGGCGCAGCCGCTCCACCGTATCCACGATCAACTCCCGCGACCGCACCACCACCGGCGCGCATTCCGTCCAGCCGCTCACCACATCGGTCATGACCAGAGAACTGACGTAGCTGCCGGCATTCATGGTCCCGCAATGGGCAACCAGATCCATTTCCATTTCGCCGATGCGGGCTCCGCCCCACTCGGCAAAGGTGCGCAGCGGCATCTTTCGGCGCAGGCGTGACGGTCGCCGAGGTTTTCGCCGAGCCGAGGCCACCAATCGCGTCGGAGCCAGCAACCGATCTATCGTCGCCGCGCTCAACGCCAACAACGCGGTCTTCACTGTTGGATCCACCGCCATGTGTCCGTGCTTTTCCATGGCCGCGAGCAGCACCGGCAAGAGGGCTTTCAGCCGTTTTCCACAAACTCGATCTGAAGCTTCCCACAGCGTGACCAGCCCTTGTTGCACGGCCTGATCGTAAAGCCGCGGTCGGCCCGCACGCTTGATCGGCGGTTCCGGCTCGGCCTCCGCATTCAATACCCTGATCGCGGATTTACGGTGCAGCCCGCTCACCGAGGTAAACTCCGTGAGGATACTGACCTTCTCTTCCCGAGTTGCCGCCGCGTATCGCTGCCGCAACGCCTCCACCAGCTCCCGGCGCGCTGGCGCCGTCATCGAAGCACTCATGAATCACCTCCATTTTGTTAGTCCTCCGGAAGTCGTTCCCGTCGGTAACATTAATTATGAGGCAACACCCCTCCTTCGGTAACAATAATTCTGAGGCAATGCGACCGTCACC
>CAJAYO010000667.1 GCA_903948415.1 uncultured Opitutia bacterium
ACCGCCGTGAAGGACTACACCGCGGTCGTCAAATGCTTCGCCGTCGGCTACGCCGTCAGCTTCGCCGCCGCCTGGGCGCTCTCGCGGGGCTTCGGCCTCGCCGGCACGATGACCGGGTTTCTCGCCGGGCAGATCGTGCTGTTGCTCACGATGGTGCGGGTCATTTATCGGGAATACGGCTCCACGGCCGCGCCGAGTTTCGCGTTCTTCGCTTACTTCCGCAAACATACCGACCTCGCCCTCTGCGGCCTCGTCTACAACCTCGGCATCTGGATCGACAAACCCCTCCACTGGTGGCTTTCGCCCCACGGCTTCCGGGTCTCCGGGGCGCTCTGGGCGTCCCCGCTCTACGACCAGGCCGTCTTCCTGAGCTTCCTCTCCGTCGCGCCCGGCATGGCGGTTTTCTTGCTCACGCTGGAAACCACCTTCGCCGGCCACTACGCGGAGTTTTTCCGCCTCGTGGTCGAGAAGGGCACGCTCCGCGACTTGCTCGCGACCAAGGCCCGCATGGTCGAAGCCCTGCGCAACGGCCTCGGCCGGCTCCTGAAGTTCCAGGGCGCCTTCACCCTCGCCCTCGTCCTCGCCGCCGAGCCGCTCCTCGCGGCCCTCGGCCTCGGCGCCGTGCAAACGTTCGTCTTCCAGGTCACGCTCATCGGCGTCTGCCTGCTCGTCCTCTTCCTCGCGCTGCTCACCGTGCTCTTTTACCTCAACCACCTGCGCGACGCGCTCCTGAGTTGCACCGTGTTCGCCGTCGTCAACTTCGCCCTCACGCTCGCCGGTCTCCTCACCGACGAACGCTGGTATGGCCTCGGCTTCACCGCCGCCGCCGCCGCGGGCGCCCTCGTCGCCGGGGCGCTCGCCAACCGCGCCCTCCACCGGCTCGAATACGAAACGTTCACCGCGCAACCGCTCTATTCTTGACCCGAGATTTCCGGCCGCCCCGCCCCGCCGCTTTTCCGCGTTTCAGCCTGGAGCGCCTCACCCGTCCACCACCCTCGATCAGGGGAGTCGGTGAACCCGACCGTCGACCCGGTCATCTGGACTAACGCCGACGCCGCGATGGGCACCTACGCCCCCTGCATGGCGAAGGAGATTTTCGCGCCACCGCTCGCCGGTGAAAACGCCCTGCGCGGCCGTTTTTCCCGAGCCCGGCCGCACCGCCCACGTCGGCGGCCTTAATATCTCGGCCGGGAAATTTTGCGGCATCGCGCGCTTCTGGTTCGGCGCGTGCGGCATCGCCGTCCCCGCGTGCCGGGTGACCGGGCACAAGATCGGCGGTTCGCCCGCATTCCCGTGGCGTGCGCTTGCGCGGCCGAGTTCCGCTCCCGCAACTCTCCGCTGTTCCGCAACACGCTCGGGTGCGTGATGAGCCAGTCGGACGAGACGATCGCCCCCCTCGCCGCCCGCCGCAAAGCCAAGCGCCAGGGCTGCCAGGTCCTCGCCGGGACCTATGGCGCAGGCACCCCGGTCGCCCGCGAAGCCGACGGCGGCATCGACCAGCACGTCGGCCCCGAAATCGGCGTCGCCTCAACGCAAGCGTTTGCCGCCCCATTCCTCATCGGGCGCCATGCTCGCCCTCTCCCTCGGGCGCCTGCGCGACCTCAGCTGCGGCGCCGGCCCGCGCTCCGGCGCCGCCCGCACAGGGCCGCCCGCTCTCCGGCGCCAGGCGCGGGAGCAGGCCCCGCACAGCACGGGCAGCGCGCAACGCTGCGCGCGCTAAACCGACCGGCTCTTTCTCGGCCGCATGTCGCTTTTTCCGATCGCGCCCGAAAGCACGCTCAAGCCGAAGAAAAGCTTCTGCCGCCACGCCGAGGGATCTCCCGCCGCCGAGAGGAAGCACGGCCCGATTGCCCACATCCGCGAGATTGTCCCGGCGTCTGTTTTCGGCGAGCGGCGAGATCTTGCAGCAAATCATTGCCGCGCTGCCGAAATTCAAAGCCCGCCAGGCCCCGATCATCGCGCTCATCACGCCCGGGGTCGCCCCCCCCTCCGGCCGCGCGGACGAGGTCATCGTCATCCCCGAGCGCGACGAGGTCGTCGGGCCCATCGTCGCGTCGAGCCCCGTGCAACGGCTCAGCGACTATCTCGCCGTCGAGCGCGGCTGGGACGTCGACAAACCCCGCAACCACGCAAAATCCGTCACCGCCGAATAGCCGCCGGGGCGGGAAGTGGGCGGACGCCGCGGGTAGGCGCACAGGGCGCCGGGGTGAGGGCGGGAGGCCCGAATCGGAACGCGGTTTCGGCGTGGGTCGCGCGCGGATCGGCCGGGCGCCAGGAATCGCGCTTGACGAACCCGGCGAAACCGTGACCTTCTCCACCTCCGATTTTCGCCCTCATCGTCTATCGGTTAGGACAGGAGATTCTCAATCTTCAAAGCGGGGTTCGATTCCCCGTGGGGGCATTTTCTACGGCGGGACCGTGGAAACACGGGACGGAAACGGGACAAACGGGCCACAAAAAAGCCCGCCAGCGGTGAAGCGGCGGGCGTTGGTTTCGGGAGCGGTTACGCCGCGGTGAACACAGGCAGGATCCGGCGCAGCATGGTCGCGCAGTCGTCCGTCTCCTTGAACACGCGCTCGGCGTGCTCGCGGTCCGGATCCCGGCTCACGGTTTTCTCTACCCACGTCGCGCGTTGAGCCTTCCACGCCTTCAGCGCGCGGCGCGGGGTGTTGGCGCCGGTGCCGCCGAAGAGGTTGGATTCAACGGTGGTTTCGAGCCACCGCACCAACTCGCGGAGTTCGTTGTCGTTGATGAGGTGGCGGGGGGTGGCGGCTTTGGAAACGCGCAGGGCGCGGGCGGACTTGGCGGGGGCGGACTTCATGGTTTTTGATCTTCCAACAGAGACCGCGCACCTACTGGCGGGGTAAGAGTTGGGCAGCAAGTGCCCTCCCGCTTTCGATGCGCGGTCAATTGTCTGGCTTGCTTGGTTCGGGCTATCACACCCGATGAACCACAGGTTCATGCCCGCACCCTGTCCGCGCGCCGGCGGATTGCAAGCCTGCGTCTTCACCCTCGCCGGCCTGCCGAGGGCGGGAATTGGGCGGGAATCGGCGGTTGCGGTG
>CAJAYO010000668.1 GCA_903948415.1 uncultured Opitutia bacterium
CAGTGGTGCGCGCAAGGGCCGGCAGGCGTTCGGCCCGGCGGTACGCTTTAGGCCCGACGAGAACGTCCGCCGGATGCACGGGCCGATTGTTTCTTCGCGTTCGCACAGGGCGCGATCCTGGAAAACTCGCGGTCTACGCGGCGGTCTCGGCGGTTTATTTTTCCGCGAGCGGATCGGGCGGCGTCCGGTCGGGTCGCGGAGCGGGGGGCGGGGCGGGTCGTCGGGGGATGAGGCGGGGCTTCGTGCGGGGGGGCGCTTTATCGTTTGATTTGCGTGGTCGCGCTGCTGTGCTTCGGGTGTTTCACTCGGAACCAACTTCATGTTCTCTTCGCTTGCGATCCATTGGCTGCCTTTCCTGACCTCGGTGTTGTTGCTGTGGTTGCCGATCGCGGTGGTCTTTGGGCAGGGCGTGCAATACCGCGAGCTCGACAGCACTTGGCAGCGCTGCATCCGGGAGGCGGTTTTTTTGCCGTGGCATTGGATCGACGCCCTGCGCATCGGAGCGGCGACCTTTTTTCTCTGCGATGCGGTGGGCTTCTCGCGTTCGCTGGCGGCGGAGGAGGAGACGCATCTCGCGGCGGCGTTGGTGGTCGCGATCGTGCTCGCGGTGGGCGTCGTCCTGCAGACGGTGGTGTGCCGGGCCGAGGGCTCTTTCCATGTGCCTTTCACCTTTGTGTTCGGGGCGGTCGCGGTGCTTTTCCCTCCGATGGTGGCGGGGCTGGCGTTGGTGGTGGGGTTGACGGCGGCGATCGGCTTCCGGTCGTTGGCGGCGTTTTTGTGGGTGCTGCCGATCAGTGTGCTGGCGATTGGGAGCTGGCTTTATCCGCACTACGTCGAGTTGAGCCTGGGCGCCGGGCTGTCGGTGCTGGGGGCGATTCTGCCGATGTTGTTCCACCGGCATTTTGTGTTCGCCCACCGGAGCGTGCCGCCGGATCCCGAAGCGTTGCGGGACCTGCGTTGATGGCTAGCCGCGGAGGCTCCGTTCGGAGGAGAACAGGAACTGTTGGGCGAGGCCGGCGAGGGGGCCAAAGTGGGTGCGGCCGAAGTGGGCGATTTGCGCGGGCTTCCAGCCCGTGAGGCCGTAGCGGAGCTCCATCGTCTTGATGATCCACACGTCAACGGGGAAGGCCTCGAGCCGGCCGGCACCGAACAGGAGCACGCAATCGGCGACTTTTTCGCCGACGCCGGGGAGGGAGCAGAGGCGTTCCTTCGCGGCGGCGTAGGGGAGGGTTTCGGTTTCTTCGAGCCAGCCGGGATGCGCGGCGAGGAACTGCGCGGTCTGCGCAATGTAGCGGGCGCGGAAGCCGAGGAGGCAGGCGCGGAGGGTGGCTTCGGGGACGGTGGCGAGTTCCGGCCACGAAGGAAGCCGGTGGATTCCAGGCAGGATTTCGGTGCCGTGGCGCGCGGCGAGGAGGGCCATCATCTGTTTGATTTGGACGATCTGTTTTGTCGCGCTGCAGAGGAAACCGAGGAGGGTTTCGCCAAAGGGTTGGCGAAGGATGCGCAGGCCGGGGAACGCGGCGAGGCAGGTCGCGAGGTGGGCGTCGCTGCGCCATGGGAGCGAGTCGGTGAGGTCGGGGAAATTGCGGTCGAGGCCGAGGTAGGTGTGCAGGGCGGGAGCAACGCGGGGGGCCAGCGGGGCGGGGGCGGACCACTCGGCCTGGCCCGTGGCGGACCGGCGGATCCGGGCGAGGTGGTCCGCCCAGACGCCGAGGAAGCAGCCGTCGGATTCGCGTTGCCAACGGAAGGCCTGGCCGCCGTCGAGCGTTTCCGCGAGGACTTGGGCGGAGAGCGGGGGCAGACCGACGAGCGGTTGCCACGCGGACCAACCGGGCTCGGGCAGGGCGCTCACTTCGCGGGTTTTTCCCACAGAAAGCTTTTGTGCTCGGCGAGGACGCGACCGTCGGCGGCGAGGAGGGTGAGTTTCCAGGCGACGGGATTGGCTTTTTTTCCGTCGGGCCAGTCGGCACCGGTGAGGCCGAGATCGAAGACGTGGTCGCCGGAGGGGGCGGCGGCGGGGAAGGCGAACACCTTGGGTTCGGGGGAATCGGGCCGGATGACGTGCAATTCGAATTTTGCGGCAGTGACGGCGGCGGCGAGGTGAAGGCGGAAGAGGAAATAGTAGCCGGCGCGGGCGTCGGGCTGGGTGCGGAGCAAGGTGCGGCGACCGGCCGGTTCGGCGCCGCCGAGGAATTCGGTGATGCGGTCAAACGAGTCGGCCTCGCGCCAGCCGGGCCAGAGGTGGACGAAGGTGGCATCGGCGGCGCGCCCGGCGGGCGCGAGCGCGAGCACGAAACACGCGAACGACACGAAAAGGGAGCGGCGGGGGCGGAGCATGGCGGAAGACGGGTGTGAGGGGGACCGGCGGGGCGGGCGAATTATTTTTCGAGCCGGATGAGTTGGTAGCGGTGGAGGCCGAGGGGGGCGGGGGCCCAGTTTTTCACGGCCGGGTGGATCGTGTAGGTGCGGGCGCTGAAGACGAGCGGCGCGATCGGGGCTTCGGCGAGGAGCAAGGTCTCGGCCTTTTGCAGCAGCGCAAAACGCGCGGCGGGATCGGCGGTGGCGCCCGCCTGGTCGAGCAGTGCGTCGTAGGCGGTGCTGCTCCAGCCGGTCCAGTTGTTGCCGCCACCGGTTCGGAACAGGTCGAGAAAGGTGATCGGATCCGGGAAATCGGCGGTCCAGCCGATCAGCGCGATGGTGTGGGCGAGGGTTTGTTGATTCTGGATCCAGGTTTTTTGTTCGAAGGGCTCGATGGTGATTTTCACGCCGAGCTCGCGGAGCCACATCGCCTGGATGGCCTCGGCGGCGCGCGGGAGTTTGTCGTCGTTGAGCACTTGAATCGACATGACGGGCAGACCCTTGCCGCCGGGGAAGCCGGCCTCGGCGAGCAGGGTGCGGGCGGTGGCGAAGTCGTCGGGCTGGCCGGCGGGGCCGGTGTAGCCGTGGCAGTCGGGCGGGACGAGGGTGTGGGCCGGAGCCTGCGCGCCGCTGAAGACGCGCCGGGAAATCGCGCCGCGCTCGAGGGCGAGCGCGAGGGCGCGGCGCACCTGCGGTTGGTCGAGCGGGGCCTTCGTGGTGTTGAAATTGATGTAGGTGAGGCCGAGCAGGGGATCGAGCCGCAGACGCTCGGGCGACTGTTGGCGATAGCTCGCGATTTTGGAGGGCGGTACGCTGTAGGTCACGTGGAGCTGGCCGGCGCGGAAGTTCAGTTCCTCGACGTCGGATTTTTCGGTCGGGTAGAAAATCACGCGTTCGAGTTGGTTCGTCGCGGCGCCCCAATAGAGCGGGTTTTTGGCGACCATGAGGCGGGCGTTGGGCTGCCACTCGGCGAGGGTGAAGGGACCGTTGCCCACGAGGTTGCCGGGGCGGGTCCACGCGGTGCCGCGCTCGTCGAGCTTGCCGTATTTTTCGACGGTGGCGCGATGGACGGGCATCCACGTGCTGTGGGCGGCGAGGCCGAGCAGGTAGGGCGTGGGGCGGGCGAGCGTGATGCGGAGGGTGGCGTCGTCGACGACGGTGACGCCGACGTCGGCGAACGTTTTTAATTTTCCCGCGTGGAAGGCCTCGGCGTTTTTGATCGGCCAAAGCATATAGGTGTAAACGGAGCCGAGGGCCGGAGAGAGGATGCGTTGAAACGAATAGGCGAAGTCGCGCGCGGTGACGCGGTCGCCGTTGGACCATTTGGCCGAGGGGCGAAGGTGGAAGGTATAGACGAGGCCGTCGGGCGAGAGGTCCCAGCGTGCGGCGACGCCGGGGACGGGGCCGCCGGTTTTCTCGTCGTAGGCGGTGAGGCCCTCGAAGAGCGCGACGACGACGTTCATGTCGGTGGCGGCGTCCATCAGGTGCGGGTCGAGGGTGGCGGGCTCGTTTTGATTGCCGACGAGGAGGGTCTGGGTGCGGATTCCCTCCTCGACGGGCGTCTCGCGTTTTCCGCAGCCCGGGAAACAGCACACGGCGAACAGGAGAGCGAGGACGGGAAACGCGGAACGCATCTCCGGAGGAAATGCGGGGGGCGGGACGACGCAAAGCCGTTTTCTGCGTCCGCCCGAGGGGTATTTCGTTGCGTTGCCCGGGACGGCGCGATTTCTCCTGTGAGGGTTTTTTAGACCCTTACTTCCATGCAATGGTATTACGCGATCGACGGTGAGCGCCGCGGGCCCGTGGCCCAGGCGGAGCTTGAAAAGCTGGTCACCGACGGTGTGGTGAAGGCCGATACGCTCGTGTGGCAGCAAGGGATGGCGGACTGGCAGGCCTACGCCCGCGTGGCCGGCGGGCCGGCAGCGGGTGCGGCGCCGGCGGGCGGTGCCGACGACGGCACCGAAGTGTGCGCGGTGAGCGGGCAACGTCATCCGCGGCGCGAGATGATCAACTACGCGGGGAAGTGGATCAGCGCGGAGCACCGCGACGCGTTCTTCCAGCGGCAGCGCGAGGGCGCGGTTGCGCCGGACGCGTTCGTCCAGCCGCAGGGCGAGGGCGTGGTTCGGCCGGGCGAGTTCGTTTTTGGCAATTTCTGGCCGCGGTTCTGCGCGAAATTGCTCGATGGCCTGATCCTCGCCGTCGCCGGGGTGCTCATCAATGTCGTGCTGGGGCTGGTGATGTTGGGCAACGCGAACTATTTCGGCGGCCTGGTGCAGGCGGCGGGCGCGGCGAAGGCGACGCACTATCAGATCGTCTCGAATCTCGCCGGCGTGCTGCTCGGCGTGGGTTACGCGTGGTTCTTCATCTCCCGCTACTCGGCGACGCCGGGCAAGATGGCACTCGGGTTGAAACTCGTCCGGGCGGACGGCTCGCCGCTCAGCACCGGGCGCATCATCGGGCGGTATTTTGCGGAGTGGCTGAGCGGACTGATTCTGTTGATCGGCTATATCATGGCCGCGTGGGATCCCGAGCGCCGGGCGCTGCACGACCGCATCTGCGACACCCGCGTGATCAAGGTGAAATGACGACCGGTCCCGCGCTGGCGGGAACGCGCTGTCGTCGCGTGCTCGAGCCGAAGGCGGGGCGCGACAGCACGGGGAGCACGTGCCGGCGTTGCCTGACGGAGTTCGCTTTGGGGCCGTTCCCCGCGCTGACGGCGGCGTGGTTCCGTCGTGCGCCGCAGGCGGCGGTGGTGGCGGTGGACTCGGTGTTTTTTTTCAGGCCGACAACCGGCCGGAGACGATCCGCGAGGACGGCGGACGGCGGGTGGGTGCGGGGTGTACCGTGAATTTTTTCCGGCCGGACGGAGTGTCCGTCGTGGCGGGCGGCGGCCACGCCGTCCGGGGCGGCGGCGGCGCACCGGGCGACGCGGGATCCCGGCGCCATCGGGCAGAAATCCGGGCGCTCGCGCGTGAGGCGCGCGAGCGGGTACGGCGGAGGACGGGCGTTGAGGACGGTGGGATCCTACCGGGTGAGCGCGGGGTCGACGCCGAGGGTGCCGGTGAGGGTGTCGAGGTAGCCGGGCGAGCGCGCGGCCTTGGCGGCGTCGAGGGTGACGGCGAGGCGGGCGGCGATGTCGAGCTGGGTGGCGATGTCGGCGGAGTTGGTGCGCGCGAGGAATTTTTCGAGGTAGCCGGCCTGCGTTTCCCAGTGCTGGGCGTCGCATGCCTGCTGCGCGGCGAGGCGGGCGCGATACCAGTCGCTGGCGAGCACGGCTTCGCGCGTGAAGAGGGCGCGGAAGGCCGGGGCCTCGGCCGAGTGGCCTTCCCATGTGCCGTCGCGCATCACGTGAAGGAGGGCGCGGAGGGGCGGGACCGCCTGGGCGATGGAGCCGTCGGTGAAGTAGCTCGTCGCGGCGGTGCGCATGGCGGTGACGATGTTTTCCATGCCGTCGGCGAAGATGGCGGGATCCTGCTGCTCGGGGCGGAGGAGTTGTTCGCCGAAGAGGGTGTTCGGGTTGCCGAGGATGCGGCCGCAGAAGGTCCGGACGAAGCTGTCGGTGATGCGCCAGCCGAGGCGGCTCGCGAGCACGGGTTGGTGGTCGTGTGACCAATCGGTGCAGCGCTCGAGGTAGCCGTGTTCGATGAGGAAGGTGGGCGTGCGCTCCTCGGGGGTCATCCGGCACCAGAGTTCGGGGATGAGCAGCGAGATGTCGTGGTCGACGCGATACTTGGGGCCGACCCAGCCGGCGGCGGAGCAGAAGATGGGGAGGTCGGTGAGGACGAAGGAGACGAAGGCGGCGTTGAGATCGTGGATGGGCGGGAGGGCGTTGAAGGGGCCCTTGGTGAGGGCGCCTTCGGAGCCGGCGCCGGTGGTCGAGGGCGATTTGCCGGTGAGGCTGGCGATCAGATCCATGAAGGCCTCGGGCAACTCCTGGTAGTGGACGGGCCCGTAGACGCAGAGGGCGCGCACACCGGGCTCGGGGGGATTCTGACGGCGGCCCATGAGGACGGCGCCGACGGGGAACGGCACGGCGCCGCCGGCGGGGATACGGCGGTAGAGCTGCGCGCCTGTGAGGGAGAGATACGTGGTGCGCGGGTCCTCGAGGTCGGGGCGGTTTTGGAGGTAACGCGGATTCTTCGAGGGTTTGCCGTCGACGATGCGCGGGTGGGCGGGCGAGGCGAGGAAGGCGGGGCCGGCGGTGTCCACGAACGCGTGGAAGATGGCGCGGACGGGTTCCGTGAAGGCATCGAAGCCGATGGTGTCCTCGACGATTTCCTGGGCGGTGGCGCGGCCGAGGGGCTCGTAGTTGGAGAAGAAATTGCCGGGGCGCGAGAAGTCGCGCTCGGTGCGTTTGTCGTAGCCGCGGACGATGGCGTCGTCGGGCCGCTGGAAGAGCTGGTATTCGCAATTGTGCACGAATTTCAGCGCCGGGGCGCCGTTGGCGGCGGAGGCGGGGAGGCCGGTGAGGGCGGCGCGGGGGACGACGACGGAGGCGGTGATGTCGTCCTCGGCCTGGATCTTGACGGCGGGGAGGAAATCTTTGCGGAGGGTGAAGGTGCGCCAGCTGCCGTCGGGGGTGAAGCCGACGCGGAGGTAGTGGGTGAGGATTTTTTCGCGGTGATACTTCAGTTCGTTGCCGGGGCGGCCGTTGATGGTATCGACGCTGTAGTGACGGCGCCAGTCGGTGCCCCACTCGGGTTTGTAGGCGCGTTTGATGATGAGAACGATGTCGCGGATGTAGCGCGGGATGGTGCCGAGCCACTCGTTGTATTCCTCGGTGTAGTCGGGGTTCCAGCTGAGGAGTTTGACGACGGAGCCGAGGGAGCGTTCGGCGCTGAGGAGGGGGCGGCCGTGGGTTTTGTTGCGCGCGGGATTCAGGAAGCGGTGGCCGTATTCGCGGAAGAGAATGGAGTCGACGAGCCCGGAGTCGGCGGCGAAATCGTTGATGAAGACGGGGCCGGTGAACTGGGCGTCGGCGATGGATTTGGAGATTTCGGATTTGCCGCCGCCGGAGACGGTGCAGGGTTTGTGGCAGAGGATGCCCTCGGCGGTGGTGCCGCGCAGGCGCCAGCGGCGGCCCTCGTCGGGTTTGACCATGTCGACTTTGTAGCCCGAGGGGAGGACGTAAGTCTGGTCGGGGAGGAGCTTGATGGCGTGCTCGGGGGCGACGGCGTTGTGGGCGGCGGCGAGCGAGGCGTCGGCCGGGGTGGGCCACGTGATGCGCTGTTTGCGGAGGTCGAAGTAGGCGCCGTCGGGCACGTAGCAGATGTCGGGATAGTGGCGGTCGCGGGCCCAGCCGCCGGGCTGGAGGATGGCGCGGTCGCCGAGCTGGCCGAGGGCATCGGCGAAGGTGTGGTCGACGACGTGGAGGTGTTTGTTGAGCTGGAAATCTTCGCCGAGGTCGTAGCTCGGGAAGACGATGGCGCCGCCGGCGTGCTCTTCCTCGCAACGGCCGAGGAGGTTGGCGGCATAGCTGAGCTGGGTCTTCACCTCTTTTTTGCAGTAGCCGAAATAGTTGTCGGAAATGAAGGTGACGATGATGCCGGCGGCGTCGCGGGCGGTGAGCTTGAAGGCGGCGCCGTCGTTGTAGAGTTCCTCGGGTTTCTTCCAGCACATGCCGTCGCGGATTTGGCGGGGGGAGGCATCGGCGAAGGCCGGGAGCCCGAGTTCTTTTTTCGTCAGGCGGCCGAGGTGCGGGGCGACGATGACGCAGCCGGTGTGGCCGGACCAGGTCTGGGGGTCGAGGGCGGCGTCGTTTTCGGGGAGGTGGGGGTCGCCGGCGTTGCCGAAGATGCGCTCGATGAAGTCGAGGTTGGCGACGAGGGCGCCGGGGATGAAGAAGCGCGTTTCCATCGAGCGCTGGGGGGTGAAGCCGGGGACGGCGGGACACACGACGGGCCGCAGATAGAGCGAGACGAAGCACTCGGCGGGCTTGGCGTCGGCGGCCGTGAACGGGAGGCGGAGGAATTCGGCGGGCGGAGTGAAGGCGTGGGCGAGGAGGCGGCCGAAGACGGCGACGGGGACGGCCTTTTTGTCGTCGGGGATCGGCAGGCCGCCCTCGGTGACGTGGAAGATGCCCGACGTGGTGCGGCGGTCGCTGCGGGGATTGTGGAGAACGCCCTGGCGGGCGCGATAGGAGGACAGGATGTCGCTCTGGTGGGAGTCGCGGCTGGGCGGGAGGGAGAGGACGCGGGCGAGGCCGGGGCGGTCGAGGACGAGCGTGCTGGCGGGGACGCGCGGCGCTTCGGTTTGGCCGTCGAGATAGTCGTAAAGGAAATTCTGGATGCGCTGGTCGACCGGGCAGAGGTGGCGGGTGAGGGCGCGGTCCTTTTCGCGGCTGATCGCGAGGAAGTGGTCGACGAGCGGGGCGAGGCCGTCGGCGGTGCCGGAGGCCAGGGCGACGCCGGGTTGGCCGATTTCGCGGAGCTTGAGATTGAGATAGGCGTGGAGTTGCGCGTCGGACTCGGTGGTGGCGGAAGGAGCGGCGGAAGTGGGCATGGGAAGAGGAGAGGGAGTCGGGAGGCGGTGGCGGAATAAGCGCGAAGGCGCGAAGCAAACGCCGGGCCAGCGGGGCGGGCAATCCCGGAGGCGGGAAAAATCCCCGCATTTCCTGTCGCCGGCCGAGTAAAAAAGCCGAAGGCCGGAGACGGTCTGCGCGCGACGGGGCGGGCGGCGGAAGAAGGAGGGGGGCAGTGTGACGTTGCCAACAGGGAAGGAAACTCTTTCATCCGGCGCTTTCCCCGTTCGGGCCATCCTACGAAATCCTTCCTCCCATGAAGCTCCCCCTGGTTTTCTTCACGCTCGCCGCCCCCTTCGTCGTCGCGGCCGAACCCAAAGCCCCTCCCTATCCGATCGGCTATTCCGACACGCCCCCGATTGTCTCGGGCGGTAAATGGAAAGTGCATGACATCGACCGCCCGCGTCCGGGGGCGGTGGCGCCGGGCCGGACGGCCGGTGACGCGCCGGCCGACGCGATCGTGCTCTTCGACGGGACGAACACCGACCGGTTGCGGGGCAAAGACGGCTTGGCGTGTCCGTGGGCGTTCGAGAACGGCGAACTGATCGTCAAGGGCGGCGACGTGTGGACGAAGGAGAGTTTCGCGAGCTGCCAGCTGCATCTGGAGTGGAAGACCGACCCGGGCACCGAGGGGCGCTCGCAGAAGAAGGGCAACGCCGGGATTTTCTTCATGGATCGTTACGAGACGCAGATCCTCGATTGCGAAAACAATCTGACCTACGCGGACGGCATGGCGGGCAGTGTTTACGGGCAGACGCCCCCGCTGGTGAATGCGGTCCGCAAGGCCGGCGAATGGCAGACCTACGACATCATTTTCACTGCGCCGAAGCTCGAGGGCGGCAAGGTGGTCGAGCCCGCCACGATCACGACGATCCTCAACGGCATCGTGGTGCAGAACCACACGAAGATTCTCGGGCCGACGCTGCACAAGAAGGCGACGAGCTACACCGGGGTGTTCCCCGCCGCCGCGCCGTTTCGCTTTCAGGACCACAAGAACTCCATCCCGGACCGGCTGCGGAATATCTGGGTGCGCCCGCTGTAACGCGGGTGGCGCCTGCGGCGGGCGGGGCGGACGGCACGGGAAGCGTTCGGACGCACGGGTCGTGGGCGGTGGGCTCGCGGCGGTCGCCGGGTGCCGCGCGGCGCCGCCCGGCGGAGGCTCCGCTGCGGCGGAACAACCGGAGCACTGCGTTCGTCGGCGGCGAGACGCGGAAGGACGGACGCCGGAGGGGCGTCGCCCACGGGGGCGGCGAAAGCGGGCCGGCCGGCGAGCCGATTCGGCGGGGGGCCGTGCGGGTGGAGGCGTGGGCGTTCCGCGAGTGCGGGATGGCGGTAAAAACGAAGGCCGGCCTCGGGCGCGGTGAAGTGACGGGGTGGGGGCCGGGCGCCGCCCGGTGCGACGCGAATGGACGGGGGCGGATCCGGGGCGCGGGGCCGCCGGGGCGGGTGCCGCCGGATCACTTCCAGCCGATGGGGCGGCCGGTGTTTTCTTTTTCGAGCCACTGCCGCAGCGGAGCGTAATACTCGACCATGGCGCGGGTGCTGAGGTCTTCGCCGGTGGCGTCGCGGAGGATCTTGCGCCAGTCGGCGGTCTGGCCCTGCACCATGATTTTGCGGATGAATTCGCCGACTTCGCGGTTGCCGGCGTAATTGCAGTTTTGCGGGGGTTGGCGGAGAATTTTTTTCGCGATGTAGTCGTGGAGCTGGTGCTTGAACACCTGGGCGACGGCGTAGGTGTAATAAAACGCGGGGTTGTCGTTGATGTGGGTCTTCGTCGCGGGGTCGCAGAATTCTTCGCCGCGTTCGGCGGGGGCTTCGACGCCCTGAAACTCGCCGACGTAGTGCCACCAGCGTTTATTCCACTCGGTGGCCGGGAGGTTCTTCGCGTAGATGTCGGCCTCCCAGTGGGCCATGACCCCGGAGGACCAGTAGATGAACGGGATGCCGGGGGAGAGGGCGTTGTTGAGGAGGAAGGCGGTGTCGTCGGCCTTGAAGTCGGCGGGGAGGAGGCCGACGGATTTGAGGTAGGGGACCTGCGAAGCGGCGAGCGCGGTGAGTTCGCCGAAGCCCTCGTGGAAGGCGGGGTTGGCGCCGTTGCGGAGGAGCGGCGGGACGTCGGGGCGCGTGTAACCCATGAAGTAATACACGTGGCCGAGTTCGTGGTGCGCGGTGGTGAACCACCACGGGTTGGGCTCGACGCTCATGAGCGAGCGGATGTCGGAGGCGAGGTCGAGGTGCCAGGCGGAGGCGTGGGAGTTTTTCTTGCGCGGACTGCCGGCGGCGACGGGGTAGAGGTCGGACTTGGGCCAGAAGGACGCGGGCATCTTGGGGAAGCCCAGCCCCGTGTAAAACGTCTCGGCGGATTTCACGACCCACTCCGCGGTGCGGTCTTGGAAGAACGGGGTGAGGTCGGCGCCCTCGGACAAGCCGTCCCACTCCTGGGCCCAGCGGTTGTTGATCCAGTGCGCGGGGATGCGGTTGGGGACGGGCTGCTTAAATTTTTCGGCCAGTTTGTATTTCGTCCACGTGTGCAGCTGGAGGTAGAGCGGCTGCAGCACGCGCATGAAGTCGTCGTTGAGTTGCAGCATTTCGCCGGTGGTGACGCCGTAGCTCGCGACCTGGAGGGCGAAGTAGTCGGAGTAGCCCATCTCCTGCGCGACGCCGTTGCGGAGGTCGCGGAGTTTGACGAGGCCGGCGCGGAGGGCGGGGCCGGAGGTTTTGGAGGCCTCCCAGACGGCGCGGCGCTCGGCGAGGTCGGTGGATTTGTTGAGGAGGTTGTCGAGGTCGTTCGCGGTGACGGTTTTTCCGGCGAGTTTGAATTCGAAGCGGTTGAGGAGGGAGTTCTGCGCGGTCTCCGCCTCGATGCGGGCGGCGGTGAGCTGCGGGTTCGTCATCGGCGACTCGGCGGCGAGGAGGAGGAGACGTTCGAGTTGGCGGACGGTGAGGTCGGTGAGCTCGCGGCGCAGGAGGAGGAGCAGCTTGGTTTCCTGGATGAGGGCGGGATTGCCGACGAAGGCGGCGCGGGCTTTGCCGGCGGTTTCGGCGGAGGCGTCGTGGGCGGGGGTGACGTCGGTGGCGGCTTTCCACTGGGCTTCGCTCTCGACGTAGGCGAGGGCCTGGTAGG
>CAJAYO010000669.1 GCA_903948415.1 uncultured Opitutia bacterium
ACCCGCGGGCTGGGCGCCGTCGCCCTCCTGCATGCCGCGCTGGTCTTCGTTGCCTCCGCCGAACAGCATGGCGCCGAGACCGCCATATTCGGAGAGCATCTTGAAGACGTCGCCGCTGCCGAGCTCGTCCATCATCGTGCGGGTGATGACGCGGGCGTCGACCGGGGCCTTGTTCAACGACGTGCTGACGCCGGTGAGGGAATTGGTGTTGGTGGCCTCGTAGGAATCGCTTTCCGCCACGACCTCGAAGGGCGAGAGCACGACGGCATCGTTCCGGACGGGTGCGGGGGTGGAGACGGGTTTGACCGGTGCGGACTGGGCCGTGAGTGCGAGCGGCGCGATGAGCGCAGCGGCGCAGAGGAGACGCAGGGGTGTTTTCATTTCGTGGGGTCGTGAACGGCGGGGTTGATCCGGGGAAAAGCGCCTCGCCTGAAGCGAAGATCGCCTGATGGCCAAGCCGACCGACCGAAATAAAGTTTCGGGTTGCTTGGCAAATCCCTCGTCGGTGAAATCGTTCACCGTGTCGAAACCCCGCGCTGAAGTGATCACCCTCAAGGACGTCGCGGCGCGCGCCGGACTTTCGCTGGCCACCGTTTCGTATGCGCTGCGCCAGCACCCGAAGATTCCGGTCGAGACGCGCGAACGTGTGGCGACGGCGGCGCGCGCTCTCGGCTACCGGCCCAATCCGCGTGTCGCCAGTCTCATGGCGCATATCCGCGGCGCCCAGTCGCGCTCGCACCGGGAGCGCCTGGCTTTTGTGTGGGTGCACACCAGCCGCACCGAGGCCCGGCAGAACGCCTTTCTGCAGCTGGTCTTCGCCGGCGCGCGGGAACGCGCCGCCCAGGTGGGTTTTGCCTTGGAGGAATTTTGGACGAGCGATCCGGGGATGACGGACCAGCGCCTCGAACAAATCCTCCGGGCGCGCGGCATCGTCGGCGTCGTCCTCTCCCCGGTCACGACCGCCGAGGCCGCAGTGACGCTGGGGTGGGACTGGCGACAGTTTGCGCCGGCGGTGATCGGCAATGTCACGTGGATGCCCGAACTGCACCACGCCGGGCACCACCATTTTCTTGCCATGCGTCTGGCGCTTTTGGAACTGGCGAAACTCGGCTGCCGGCGGCCGGCCGCGCTGATCGAGGCGACGGTGCACGAGCGCAACAAGCACGCCTACGTGGCGGGGTTTTTGGCCCACCATCCGCGCGCGGCGTCCGCGCGCGGTCTCGTGCGGGTGGTTGTCCGCGGCGACACCGCCGACTTGGGGCCGTGGCTGCACGCCGCGCGGCCGGATGCGCTGATCCTCAGCCATACCGACCTCTTGGATTTGCCCGGCGTGAGCAAAGCGGCGCGGGACCTGCGCCTGCCGCGGGTGACACTTTACTGGAGCAAGGAGTCCCCGCGCGGGATCGGCGGAATCGACCAGTGCCAAGACCGCGTCGCCGGGCACGCGGTCGACTTGGTGGCCGCGCAACTCAACGCGAACGAGACCGGCGCGCCCGACTTGCCGCGCATGATGTTGTTTCCCGGGCGCTGGGTGGCACCGCGCCAGCCGACGAAGCCCGCGGCGGCGGGCTAAGCCACCCTCGCCCACCGGGTTTCCGACCCGCCCACGGGATTTCTCCCCTCCCCGCCCGGTTCCGGTTTCCGGCCGGACGCATCTCGGGCATTGACGCGGATTTTACGTGATCGTTTCCTGTCTTCCATGTCTGCCTCCGAGAACGTCCATCCCAGTGCCAAATATAAGCGCGTCGTCCTGAAGCTCTCCGGCGAAGTGCTCCGCGGCGGAAAAAACGGCGACGCCATCGACGGCGCCACCCTCGAGAAAGTGTGCCGGCAGGTGAAAGAAATCCATGACCTCGGCGTCCAAGTCTGTGTCGTCATCGGCGGCGGAAACATTTTCCGCGGCCTGACCGGCGAACAGCGCGGGGTCGACCGCACCACGGGCGACTACATGGGCATGCTCGCGACCGTGATCAACGGCCTCGCCCTCATGGACCGCCTGGAAAAACTCGGCGTCAACACCCGCGTCCAGTCCGCCATTCCGATGAACCAGATCGCCGAGCCGTTCATCCTCCGCCGCGCGATCCGCCATCTCGAAAAAGGCCGGGTCGTCATCTACGTCGCCGGCACCGGCAACCCCTATTTTTCCACCGACACCACCGCCGCCCTGCGCGCGAGCGAGATGCACGCCGACATCATCCTCAAGGCCACCAAGGTCGACGGCATCTACGACAAAGATCCGAAGAAATACCCCGACGCCGTCAAATACGACACCCTCACGTTTATCGACGCGCTCAAGCAACGGCTCAACGTCATGGACTCGACCGCCTTCTCCCTCTGCTTGGACAACAACGTCCCGATCCTCGTGTTCGACCTCAACGACGAGCACGCCATTCGCAAGGCCATCGTCGGCGAGAAAATCGGGACACTGGTAAAGAACTGATCGCACGCGCGGCGGCAACGGGGCTCGCTCTTTGGTTCCGCGCAGGTTTCCTTCACCGGGCGAGTGTCTCCCGCCGCGGTGATTCCGGTGGTGTGACCGCTCCGCCGCCCTCGCGGGGCCCCCACCCCGCTGGGTTCTCCCATGCCTCACCCCTTCTCCCCCCCGGACGATTCCGTCACGATTCCCCCCTTCGGCGGGGCCAACGCCACCGTCACCGCGACAGCCGAAGGCCGGCGTCTCGCCGAAGATCACGCCCGCACCAAAAACTGGAAACGCTGGGGGCCCTACCTCGCCGAACGCCAATGGGCCACCGTTCGCGAGGACTATTCGGCGAACAGCGACAGCTGGGGCTATTCCCCCCACGACCACGCGCGCAGCCGGGCCTACCGCTGGGGCGAAGACGGACTCCTCGGCTACACGGACCGCGAATGCCGCCTCTGCTTCGGTCTCGCCCTCTGGAACGGTCGCGATCCGATCCTGAAGGAACGGCTCTTCGGCCTGACCGGCCCCGAGGGCAACCACGGCGAGGATGTCAAAGAACTCTACTACTACCTCGACTCGACGCCCACCCATTCCTGGCTGCGTGCCCTCTACAAATACCCTCAGGCCGAGTTTCCCTACGCCCGGCTGATCGAGGAAAACCGCCGGCGGGGCCTCAACGGTCCGGAATTCGAGGTCCTCGACACCGGCGCCTTCGACGACGGCCGCTACTTCGATGTCTTCGCCAGCTACGCCAAGTCCACGCCGGAACACACGCTGATCCGGCTGACCGTGGCGAACCGCGGTCCCGCCGCCGCCACGCTGCACCTGCTCCCGCAACTGTGGTTCCGCAATCTCTGGACCTGGGGCTGCGAACGCGAACACGTCTCGGTCAAACCGCAGCTTTCCCTCCACGGCGCCGGACCCGTTCACGCGCAACACGAGTCGTTGGGCAACTTTTCGCTGCACTTCGCCCCGGCCTCCGACGGCACGGTGCCCACCGCGCTCTTCACGGAAAACGACACCAACCACCAGCGCCTCTCCGGTTCGCCCAACGCGTCGCCCTTCGTCAAGGACGCGTTTCACCGCTACGTGGTGCACGGCGAGACCGCCGCGGTGAATCCCGCGCAGACCGGCACGAAGGCCGCCCTCCACTACGTCCTCACCGTCCCCGCCGGAGGCGAAATCACCGTCGATCTCCAGCTGGCGCCGTCTCCGCCGCACCCCGCGCTCCGCTTCGGTCCCGACTTCGCCCGCGAATTCGCCCGCGCCCAGAGCGAGGCGGACGAATTCTACGCCCGCGTCATTCCGACGGGCGCCACGGCCGACGAGCGCAACGTCATCCGCCAGGGCTATGCCGGCCTGCTGTGGTCCAAGCAGTTTTATTACTTTGCCGTCGAGCACTGGCTCGCGGGCGATCCGAAGACGCCGCGACCGCCGGACGCCCGCAAGCTCGGCCGTAACCGCGAATGGACCCATCTCCACAGCCGCGACGTCATCTCCATGCCGGACAAGTGGGAGTACCCTTGGTTTGCCGCCTGGGATCTCGCGTTTCACATGGTGCCGATGGCGCGCATCGATCCCGCGTTCGCGAAGCACCAGCTCACGATGCTTCTGCGCGAATGGTACATGCATCCCAACGGCCAGATCCCGGCCTACGAATTCGAATTCGGCGACGTCAATCCGCCGGTCCACGCCTGGGCCGCGTGGCGCGTCTACAAGATTTCCGCCGCGCGCGGCGCGCGCGACCGCGGTTTCCTCGAAGGCGTCTTCCAGAAACTGCTCCTCAACTTCACCTGGTGGGTCAACCGCAAGGATGCCGACGGGAAAAACCTCTTCACCGGCGGCTTTCTCGGCCTCGACAACATCGGCGTCTTCGACCGGGGCCAACCCATTCCCGGCGGCGGCCAGCTGCGGCAGGCCGACGGCACGGCCTGGATGGCGTTTTATGCGAACACCATGCTCGCGATGGCCCTCGAACTCGCCCGCCACCCCGACGGATCGGTGCAAACCGCCTACGAGGACATGGCGTCGAAATTCTTCGAGCACTTCGTCCAAATCGTCGATGCGATGAACCGCGCCGGCCACCGCGGGCTGTGGGACGAGCGGGACGGCCTCTACTACGACCAGATCGACTACGGCACCCACAGCGAGCCGCTGCGCATCCGCTCGCTGGTCGGGCTGTTGCCGCTCATCGCCGTCGAAGTGCTCGACCGCGCGGTGATCGACCGCCTGCCCGGATTCAAGAAACGCTACACCTGGTTCCTCCGCCATCGGCCCGACCTCGCGCGCCATCTCGGCAACGTCGCCGACGACGGGGCCTTCGGCCACGGCAAGACCCTCCTCGCCGTCCCCTCGCGCGAACAGCTGGTGCGCGTGCTCCAGGTGCTGTTCGACGAGGCGGAATTCCTCTCGCCCCACGGTCTGCGGGGCGTCTCGAAATTCCACGAACAGAACCCGTTCGTCTTTCGCGCCGACGGTCGTGAACTCCGGCTCGACTACATGCCGGCCGAGAGCAACACCTACCTCTTCGGCGGAAATTCCAACTGGCGCGGGCCCGTCTGGTTCCCCATCAACTACCTCCTCGTCGAGGCGCTGGAGCGCTACCACTCCTACTACGGCGACAGCCTCCTCGTCGAAGCCCCCACGGGCTCGGGCCGGATGGTCAATCTCCGCGAGGCCGCCTACGAGATTGCCCGGCGCCTCGGCACGACGTTCCTCGCCGACGGCGAAAACCGCCGGCCGGTGCACGGCACCGACTCGCGCTACGCCGACGATCCGCACTTCCGCGACCTCGTGCTGTTCTACGAATATTTCCACGGTGACAACGGCCGCGGCGTCGGTGCCAGCCACCAAACCGGCTGGACCGCCCTCGCTCTCCGCTGTCTGGAGGATGGAGCCCGGCGCCGGGCCCCGTAGAATGGGCCCAAGTTGGAGATTGAAGGCTGCGGCCGGGCCGGTTCACGCTCCGGCCTTCCTTTTTTTCCACTATGTCCCACCCGATCCTTACCGATGCCCAGGCCAAGATGAAAAAAGCCGTGGACTACACGCTCCACGAATTCAGCTCGATCCACACTGGCAAAGCCACGCCCGCGATGGTCGAGGGCGTGATGGTCGAAGCCTACGGCTCGATGACGCCGCTCAAACAGTGCGCCGCCATCTCCACCCCCGACGCCCGCCTCATCCAGATCCAGCCGTGGGACACCACGCTCACCAAGTCGATTCTCAAGGGTATCCAGGAAGCCAATCTCGGTTTCAACCCGATCCCCGACGGCAAAGTCATCCGCATTCCGCTCCCTGAAATGAGCCGCGAGCGCCGGCAGGAATTCGTCAAGACCGCCCACCGCCTCGCCGAGGAAGGTCGCGTCCACGTGCGCAACGTCCGCCGCGACGCCCTCGAGACCGCGAAGAAAGCCAAACTTCCCGAGGATGAATCCAAGCGCCTCGACAAGGATGTGCAGGTCATCACCGACGCCGCCATCAAGAGCATCGGCGATCATCTCGCGCACAAGGAAAAGGATTTGCTCACGGTCTAAGCCCGGAGGGCCGGTTTCCGACCGGCCCCAGCCCGCCCTCCCCAGCACGCTTTCCGCGTTGAAAAAAGAATCTTCCTCGCCCGCGCCCAAGCGCGTCGTCGTCAAACTCGGCACCGGCGTCCTGACCACCGGCATCGGCCAACTCGATACCGCGCGCATCGACGCCATCTGCGCCGAAGTCGCCGCGCTCCGCGCCCGCGGCACCGAAGTGATCGTCGTGTCCTCCGGCGCTGTCGGCCTCGGCATGGGCTCGCTCGGCCTCCTCAAAAAACCGAAGGAAATCGCCAAGAAGCAGGCCTGCGCCGCCATCGGCCAGTCCCGCCTCATGCAAACGTGGCAGGCCGGTTTCGCGCCCCATCGCCTCACCGTCGCCCAGGTTCTCCTCACGCATGACGATCTCCGCGTCCGCACGCGCTACCTCGGCGTCAAGGAAACCCTCCGCCAGCTCATCGCCTACGGCACCGTGCCGATC
>CAJAYO010000670.1 GCA_903948415.1 uncultured Opitutia bacterium
CATCAGCACGCCGGCAATTGCGGCGAAAACACACCAGTCGCGATGCTCGTTTGCATAGCGGACACTGCACCGGCGCACGGCCGAACTACGGCTCGCGGGCGATTCGGCGCACGCTGCCCGAACATCGGCGGAAACTGGGCTTCAGGGAAAAAGCAGGTCCTGAGTCCCTCGGAAACCGTTATCGGTTGCGGTACGCCAGCGAACGACCTTAACGGTTACGTCCCAGTCCAAAAATGCTGACGGTATCCATTCTCCCACCAAGCCCACAATCCTTAGACAGCGCCAAAAGAGTAAGATCGGCCCCCTGCCGTTCACGGAACCGAGCGTATTCAATCATCTGCTCAGCGGGTAGGACCGAGCGTATTTCCCCATTTCTGAAAACTAAGCACCAAACGACCTGCAAAGAGGCATGCCACTCGGAACCGAGCGTGTTTCACGGCGCACCCGCGCAAACCACGGTTTCTTCCCCGATCTTTTTTCCATGACCTTCGACTTTGACACCCCCGTGGAGCGCGCGGGCACCGACTCCCAAAAATGGCAAAAATACGCCGGCCGCGACATCCTGCCGATGTGGGTCGCCGACATGGATTTCAAGTGCGCGCCCGCGATCCTCGCTGCGCTCCACGCGCGCGTTGACCACGGCCTCTTCGGTTACGCGCGACCGGTGAAATCCACCGTCGACGCCGTCGTCGACGCCATGGAGCGCAACTACGGCTGGAGAATCGACCCGTCCTGGATCGTCTGGCTCCCCGGCCTCGTCGTGGCCCTGAATGTCACCGCCGCGGCCTTCGCCGCCCCCGGCGAAGAGGTGCTCACGCTTTCGCCGGTTTACCCGCCCTTCATGACCGCGCCGAAAAATTCCGCGCGCGCATCCGTGCAGGTCCCCTTCGAACTCGCCGACGGCGCCTGGACGATCAACTGGGACTCGCTCGAGCGCGCCGTCACGCCGCGCACGAAGCTGTTCTACCTCTGCAATCCGCACAACCCCGTCGCCCGGGTCTGGCGCCGCGAGGAACTCGCGCGCCTCGCCGACTTCTGCGTGCGGCACGACCTCGTCCTCTGCTCCGACGAGATCCACTGCGACCTCATTCTCGATCCGGCGCTCAAACATATTCCCACCGCACTCCTCTCACCCGAAATCGCCGCGCGGACCATCACGCTGATGGCGCCGAGCAAAACCTACAACGTCCCCGGTCTCGGCACCTCGTTCGCCATCATCGCCGACGCCGCGCTGCGCATGCGCTTCGTCCGCGCCACCGCCGGCATCGTTGCCGAAGTGAACAACCTCGGCTACGTCGCCTGCGAAGCCGCCTACCGCGACGGCGAGCCGTGGCGCCAGGCCCTGCTCGCCTATCTCCGCGGCAACCGCGATCTCCTCCTCGCCACCGTCGCCCGCGATCTGCCCGGCATCGTCATCGAAGCGCCCATCGAGGCCACCTACCTCGCCTGGCTCAACGTCGCCGCCCTCGGCCTCGCCGATCCCATCGCGCACTTCGAACAACACGGTGTCGGCCTCAGCGAAGGCACCTATTTCGGCGCCGCGAAAGGCCACTACGTCCGCCTCAATCTGGGCTGCACGCGCGCCACACTCGCCGAAGCCCTGCGCCGCATGAAGCTCGCCCTCGCCGCCCGCTGAGCCCTGCGGGTCATGGCGAGGCGCGCAGCGACGCGGCCAGCCATCTCGCCTTGCCCCAACCGCCAGCGGCCGCCACTTACCACCACCGTTTCTCTCCTCCCGTGCTCCGTTTCGCCCGTATCCTGTTTTTCGCCGCGTCAATCGCCGCGCTCGCTCTCGCCGCTCGCCAAAACGGCTCCTTGCCCGGCCGCGTCGCCACGCACTTCGGCGCCGACGGACAACCGAACGGATGGATGGCACGCGACAGCCACACCCTGGGCCAAATCGGGATTTCGCTCTTCATCGGCGGCCTGTTTTTCGCCCTCACCCGCTATCTCCCCCGCATGCCCGAACGCTTCGTCAACCTGCCCCACCGCGACTACTGGCTCGCGCCCAAACGCCGGGCCGAAACCTTCGCTTGGCTCGGCGCCATGCTCTTCTGGCTCGGCACGCTGCTGCAGGGTTTTCTCGCTTATGTGTTTCACGAGGTCTGGCGGGCCAACCTCCTCACGCCCCCCGCGCTCCGCCTCAATTCGCTCTGGCTGCAGCTGAGTCTCTTCATTCTCACCGCCGGCCTCGTCATCACCCTGCTCTTCCGCTTCCGCCGCCCGGAAGGAGCCCGCTGACCATGCGCCTCGGACCTTACGAGCTTTCCTCGAACCTCTTTCTGTCCCCGCTCGCCGGTTACACCAACCTGCCCATGCGCGTCACCGTGCGCGAGCTCGGCGGTCTCGGTTGGGCCACCACCGACCTCGTCAACGCCCGCTCGCTCCTCGAACGCAACCCCACCGCCCTCAAACTCGTCGCGTCGTCGCCCGCAGACCGGCCGATGGCCATCCAGCTGTTCGGCAGTGTGCCCGAGGAGATGCGCGACGCCGCCGTCCTGTGCCAGGAACTCGGCGCGCAATCCGTCGACATCAACATGGGCTGCCCCGTGAAAAAGGTGACGAAGATCGGCGGCGGCTCCGCGATGATGACCGAGCTCGACAAGACCGCCGCCCTCGTGCGCGGGATGATCGACGCCGTGAAAATCCCCATCACCGCCAAGATGCGGCTCGGCTGGGACAACGACAACCTCACCGCCCCCGACCTCGCGCGCGTCCTCGAAGACACCGGCGTCGCCGCGATCTTTGTGCACGGCCGCACCCGCGCGCAGGGCTTCGCCGGCACCGTCAACCTCGCCGGTATCCGCTCCGTCGTCGCAGCCGTCCGCCGCATCCCCGTCATCGGCAACGGTGACGTCACCACGCCCGAGTCCGCGCGTCACATGATCGCGGAGACGGGCTGCGCCGGCGTGAGCATCGGTCGAGGCGCGTTCTACGATCCGTGGATTTTCCGCCGCACCGCCCACCTGCTGCGCACGGGCGAACTGCTCCCCGAGCCGGACTTTGCCGAGCGGATTCGCGTCCTGCGCCGGCATTTTGACCGTTATTGCGAATTTTACGGCGAGGAGCACGGCTGCCGGCTCTTCCGCAAAGTCGCGCCGTGGTATGCCAAACGTTTCGGCCCCTCCAAGCCCTTCAAACGCAGCATTCTCGCGATCAACTCGCGGGCGGATTTCGAGGCCGCCGTCGCCGAGTATTTGGCCTGGCGCGCGCAGTTCTGCGACGAAGCCGGCGCGCTGAAGGACAAGTTCCAACCCGAGCCGCTGGTCGCGTCCTTCATGCGCGACCCCAACGACGCGGAGGTCTTCGCGCGCGACTCCATCCCCGTGCCCAAGGGCCCCGTGGACACCTGGTAACCAAGGAGGGCGGGTCTGTGATCCGCCCATTTTAACGAACGGAAGGCGCGGAGGCGGTCCGGCGACCCGCGCTAACGGCCGGCCGGGATCCGGGGCGGGTAAGTCGGGTACACGGGCACCGGCGGCTTGGCCGGCGGGTTTTTCTTGAGCGCCTCGAGCACCACCTCAACCGCCTTTTCGAGCTGCGGATCGCGGCCCTCACGCACCAGCTTCGGATCGAGTTCGACCTCGAGGTCGGGCGCGATGCCGACGTTTTCCACTTCCCATTTTCCGTCGAGACCGAAGATCGCCCAATGCGGCGCCGTCACCGTGCCGCCGTCGATCAACGCCGGATAGCCGCCGATGCCGACGAGGCCGCCCCAGGTCCGCGTGCCGACGAGCGGGCCGACGGCGGCCTTCCGGAAATACCACGGCATCGCGTCGCCGCCCGAGCCGGCATATTCATTGATGATCATCGCCTTTGGCCCGAAGATCGCCGCGGTCGGCGACGGCACGATCTCGCCTTCGCGGGTAATGCTGCTGCTCAGCATCGGGCGCTTCAGATAGTCGATGATGTAGTCGGCGAGCCAGCCGCCGCCGTTGAACCGCTCGTCCACCACCGCGCCCTGCTTGCCCACCTGGGCGAAGAAGTAGCGGTTGAAACTCGTGTAACCCGGCACCGCCGTATCGGGCACGTAGATATAGGCGAGGCGCCCGCCGCTGAGCGCGTCGACCTTGCGCCGGTTGCCCTCGATCCACGCGAGATTGCGCAGCGCCGCCTCGCTGGCGACCGGCACCACCGTCACCTCGCGCGCACCGGTGCCGTCGGCCTTGGGACCGACTTTCAACACGACCTGCTTCGCCGCCAACCCGAGGAAAAAGCCGAAGATTTCCTCGTTCGCCGTGAGCGTGCGTCCGTTGACGGCGAGGAGAAACTCGCCCGCCTTGACGTTGACGCCCGGCTGGGTGAGCGGCGCCTTGGCCGACGGATTCCAGTTTTCCCCGTCGAAGACGCGGGCGAACTGGTAGCGGCCATCCGCGACGCGGTAGTCGGCACCGAGGAGGCCCACGGTGACCGTCTTCGCGTCGGGCTTCGCGCCCCCGGCGACATACATGTGCTGGATGCTCAGTTGCCCCAGCATCTCCGCGAACAGGTAATTCAGGTCGGCGCGGCTCGCGATGCCCGCGAGGAACGGTGTGTAAACCTTCTCCAACTGAGCGAGGTTAAGACCGTGGTAGTTCGGGTCGTAGAAGAAATCGCGCTGGATCCGCCACACCTCGCGGAACATCTGGCGCCACTCGGCGCGCGGATCGACCGCGACCTCGACGGTCTCGAGCTTGAGCGCACCTTCGCCGGCCTTCGGCGCTTTGTCGGCGCCGCCGATGAACCATTTGGCCTCCGCCTTCCAGAGCATCTTCTCGCCCTTCGCCGCGAGATGGAACTCCTCCACGCCGTCGAGCATCTTCTCGGTCTTGCGCGTCTTCAGGTCGAAACGTTGCAACGCATACTTCGTCGGACCCTCGCCGCCGCCCGCGACCTGCGGCCCTTCCATCACATAAACAATGCCGTCTTTCCCGGCCGTGAGCCCCGCGTAGTTCCGCTCCGGCAACGGCAGCGCCAGAATGCGCTGACCCAGTCCGTCAAAATCGATGACCACCTTCGCCGCGGGTTTTTCCTTCTTCCTGGCGGCATCGGCCGCGGGCTTCGCGTCCGCGGTTGCGTCCGTCTCCGCGGCCGGCTTCTCCGTGTCGGCCACTTTCCCGTCCGGGTCGGATTTCTTCCCGGCGTCCTTGTCCTTCGAGGCCCCGTCCTTCTCTTCGTCGCTCTCGGGTGCCAGCGGCGACGCGAGGTCCTTGGGCAGGACCGCGAGGTAGACCGCGCGCGTCGTCGGATGGCCGATACTGCTCATGTTGGACCGGCCCGAGGTGAGGCCGACATCGGTGCTCGCGGTGAAATAAAGATATTTGCCGCTGCGGTCGAAGTCCGGTGAGCGCGCGTCGCTCATGCCGTCGGTGACCTGCACGGCCTGAGCGGTCTCCAGCCCGTAGACGAACACGGCGCTGAGATTGTTCGGCAGGTTCTTGGTGTAGGTGAGCCAGCGGCTGTCGGCCGACCAGGCCTGCCGCGCGGCCCGCTGGGAGGCGTCCCGGTCGACGAGCGTCGATTTGCCGGAGGCGAGTTCGAGATACCAGCGCTGGCCGCGCTTGTCGCTGTAGGCGATTTTCTTGGAATCGGGCGACCACGCGAGGCTGTAGAAAAACGACGGCGGCGAGCCGAGATCGAATTTCTTGACCTCGCCGAGACCGGATTGGTCGCGCAGGTGCAGGGCATATTCGCCGGACTCGTCGGAGAGGCAGGCGATCCACTGGCCGTCCGGCGACCAGGCCGGGTCGCGGTCGGCGACGGCGGTCGAGCGCGTCAGGTTGCGGACATCGCCCTTCTCGGCGGGAACGGTGAGGATTTCGCCGTGCGACTCGAATACCGCGCGCGCGCCGTTCGGCGAGAGATCGGCGTGGGTGAGTTGCCGCGCCGCGATCTTCTCGAACCGCGGACGCACTTGCGGGAGATCGGCCGCGATGCGCACCGCGACGGCGCGCGTTTTCGCCGTGGCGAGATCGAACAGGTGCAACGAACCGAACTGTTCGTAGACGATCGCGCCCGGACCGGCCGCGGCCGACTTCAGATCGAAGCCGTCGTTTTTCACGAGCTGGGCCACGGCGCGCGACGTCACGTCGTAGCTGAACAGCGTGGTCGCGCCGGCGCGGTCGGAGAGGAAATAGATTTTGTCGCCGATCCAGAGCGGGTTGAAATCGTTGGAGTTTTCGCGGGGCACGGACGTCACGGCCGAGTCGGCCAGCTGCGCGATCCAGATGGGCGAGGTTTTGCCGCCCCGGTAGTTCTTGATGGCGATGTAGGCGTCGCCGGCCCCGGCGCGGCGGTTCCAGCGGGGCACGTAGGCGAGTCTGGCGGCGTCGGCAGAGTAGGCGCCCTGCACGCCCATCGGCACCGGCACCTCCGTCGGAAACCCGCCCTCGACCGGCACGGTGAACAGCTTTTCGAAGCGCGAGTAGGCCTCGCGCGACGAGCGGAAGAGGATGCGCTGGCCGTCGGGTGACCACGCGACGGCGACGTCGGTGCCCGGGTGCGCGGTGAGCCGCTTGAGTTCACCGCCGGCGGCCGGCACGACGTAAACATCCTGGTTGCCGTCGAACTCGGCGGTGAAGGCCACCCGCGAGCCGTCCGGGGAAAACAAGGGTCCGCTCGCGGTGCCGGGATCGCCGACGACGAGGCGGCGGGCTTCGCCGCCCTCGCGCGCGACACTCCACAGGCTGCCGCCGTAGGCGAAGGCGATCTGGGTCTGGCTGAGCGTGGGCGACTGCAAGAGCAGCGGCGTTTCGCTCTGGGCGGGGAGCAGGCTCGCGCCGAGGGCGGCGAGCAGCGAACACAGGGCCGGTCGTTTCATAGGGTGCGAAGTTCACCGTTGGGCGGGGCGCGGAACGGAGGCCGCACTCAATCGGTTCATCCGCCCCGATGAAATCCCAAAAGGGCCCGCCTTGCACCGCGGCGCGGAGTCGGCGAATCTCGGCCCATGTCCAACGTCTCTCATTTCTGGGAGCTCATTCTCGGCACCGTCATCGCGTTGCTGCCGCTCATCAACCCGCTCGCCACCGCGCCGACCTTCCTCGCGATCACCGAGGGCGACACGCCGGCGCGGCGCATGGAGCAACTGCGGATGGCCTGCGTCTACATGGTGGTGATCCTCGTGAGCTTCCTCGTGGGCGGGCGCCTGATCATGGGCTTTTTCGGCATCTCGATTCCGGGTCTGCGCATCGCCGGCGGGTTGCTCGTGGCGGGCATCGGCTCGGGCATGCTCATGGCGCCGCCGCGCGATCCCGAAAAAGACGACGCCGTGAACGCCGCGGCGCGGGCCAAGCGCGACGTCGCGTTCTCCCCGCTCGCCATGCCGATGATGAGCGGCCCCGGCTCCATCGCCGTGACGATCGGGTTCACCTCGCTTTCCACCGGTTGGCTCGACTACGTGGCGATCATCCTCGGGATCTTGATCGTGGCCGCGATCACCTACGGCACCCTGCGCCTGTCGGAACGCGTCGTCGGCGTGATCGGCCTCAACGGCATGAACGCCCTCTCGAAAGTCATGGGCTTTCTCATCCTCTGCATCGGTATCCAATTTGTCGTGAACGGCGTGCTCGGCATCGCGACCGATCCGGCCGTGGTGAAACTGATCCGCGACGCCGCGCTGGCGAAGTGAGGCCCGGGCGGCGGCCGCGGGCCGGGCCGTCCCGGGCGCCCGCGCCCCGGCCCCGCCTCAATATTTCCGCGTCACGATGGCGCCGGATTTTTCTTTGAACACGAGGAGTTTTCGCTCCGCATCGATGCTGTCGAAGGTGACGCCGAGGGCGGAGTCCACCAGGTCGCCGGAGCGCGCCAGCCGGCCGTTGAGGATAATTTTCGCCGGAGCGCCGCCGATGACGCCGGTGATTTTGGCGTTGGCGACAAAGGCGCGGAACGCCGGGGTCGCCTCGGCCACGGCGTCGACATCCGAGCTGGTCGCCGAAATGCCGGGCGAGAGGGTCGCGGAGGCGGTGGCGGCAGGTTTGGTCGCCGCCGGCCCGGTGCTTTTCGCGGCTTTGGCGCCGGCGGCGGGCGTCGGCGCGTTGACCGCGGGTTTGTCGGGAGCGCCCGGACCGGAATCCATCGCGTCGATGCGCGACTGTTCGCTGGTCCGGCGCGCATTCACCGCATCCTGCGCTTTGTTGATCGCGTTGACCGGGGCGTGGGCCAGCGCATTGGCGGTGTCCGACGGTGTGAGGGGTGCGGCGGGCTTCGTCGCCAGACTGGAGGTGACGGGCCCCTTGGGGGCCGGGGCCGGACTGGCGGGCTTGGGCTTCGCGGCCACCGGCGGGGGTGGCGGGGGCGGCGGCGGCGAAATAAATTTCGTCCAGACGAAATATCCGCCCGCTCCGAGGACGAGGAGTGCAGCGAGGCCCGCGCCCGCGACGCCGAGCTTGAAGGCGCGGCGATGCTCGGGTTTGGCCGGCACCGGCTCCTCTTGGACGGGTTCTTCCACCGTCATGGTGATGTGCGGAATCTGCGGCTTGCTCTTGCCGGTGACGGGCGGAGCCACGACGGGAAACGGTGGCGGCAATTTCGGCACGCCGGCGGCCGCGGGCGGCAGCGGAGGCGGCAGTCCCGCCGCAGACGGCGGCGGTGGCGGCGGCGGGGCCGACTTGCCCAGACCGGGCGGCGGCGGAAACTTCAACGGGGGGGGCGGCGCACTCGCCGGAACCGCCGGCGGCGCTTCGCCTCCCGGCGGAAGCGGTGCGGCGACCTTGGCCTTCAGCTTGAATTTTACGACCTCACCCGCCGGCGGCGGTGTCGACGCCGCAGCCGCAAACGGCGGCGGGGGTGGCGGCAACGAGGCCGTTGGCACAGTCGCGGGTGGGGGCGGCGGCGCGATCGGCGCAACGACCACCGGCGGTGGCACAACCGGTGGCGGAGGGGGCGGAGGGGGGGCAGCCACCGCGGGAGCCGGCGGGGCCACGACGGCTGCCGCGGGCGCTGCCGCAGAGGCCTCGCTCGTCGCGCGAGGTTTGAGCCGGACGCGCGATCCCACCTCCGGGGCGGCTTCCCCCATCGGCGCGGGGAACGGCGCGGAAGAAATCACGGCGGCCGGGGCCGGCGCGATCACCTCAGGCGGGGGCGGCGGGGCCACAACCGCGGGCTCGGCCGGCACCGCCGGGACGGTGGCCGGTTCGGCGTCGCCGGGAGTCGCCATCAGGCGCGGCTTGAGTCGGACCTTGGGCGGTTCGGCGTCGGCGGAAGGGGGCGTGATAGGCGGCGACGAGAGTGGCGGAGTGCCCGCCGCGGGCGGGGCCGGAGCGACCGGTGGCAATTCTGGCTCGGCAAGCTTCAACCGCGGTTTTAGGCGCAGCGCGGGAGGCGGTGTCGAGGGCTCGTCACTCATGGGTCCCACCAAAGAGAATTTTTCCTCCAGCGCGAAACCAAAAAGTTTCCCTCGCGGTCTCCCCGGGGCCCCGCCACCGTCAGCACCCCGAAAATTCTCATGACCCAACGCCTGTTTCTGACCGCCCTCAGCCTCACTGCCCTGTTGTCCACCGGGTGCCTGTTTTCGAAAAAACCGGCCCAAGCCAAGGAAAACCCCAGCATCGCCGGATCCGTCGAAGAAAGCTTCAAACTGCGCTGGATCGACAAACGCGCCGGCGAGCTCGTCGCCCAGGGCAAGGCCGCCGACGCCGCGCGCACGCAGGCCACGACCGAGTTTGCCGAGCGTTTCGTGTTCGGGGCCGGGACCGTGAAGAAGTAGCCTGCGCCCGCCGGCGCCCCATCCGGCGAGCGTCTCCGCGTGTCCCTCCCGGCTTCGCCCACCCTTTCCGCCGCGGCCTCCGACGCGGCCAAGTCTGGCGCGCTCGCGGCGGCCATCTGTTATTTTGCCTGGGGGCTCGTACCGCTCTATTGGAAACAGCTCGCCGGCATCAATCCGGTCGAGCTGATCGCCCACCGCCACGTCTGGTCGCTCGGGTTGGTGCTGCTGCTCGTGCTGGCGCAGGGGACCTTCGGTCAGGTGCGCGCCGCCCTCGGCACGCCGCGTTCGCTCGGGCTTAATTTCCTCAGCGCCACCCTGCTCACCGCGAACTGGCTGATCTACGTCTGGGGCGTCAACACGGGCCATGTGATCGAGTGCAGCCTCGGTTATTTTCTCGTGCCGCTCGTCAACGTCGCCGTCGGGCGTTTTGTACTGCACGAGCATTTGCGGCGGCTGCAATGGGTCGCCATCGGCTGCGCCGCCGCCGGCGTGGCCGTGATGGTCGCGCAACACGGCCGCCCGCCGTGGATCGCGCTCGCGCTCGCCGGCACGTGGGGTGGCTACGGCCTCCTCCGGAAAAAATCTCCGCTCGGCTCCCTCATCGGCCTGACCGTCGAAACGCTGCTCCTCGCCCCGTTCGCGGTCGGCTTTCTGCTC
>CAJAYO010000671.1 GCA_903948415.1 uncultured Opitutia bacterium
AGCCTTCCAACCCGACCACCTCGGCAAACTCGAATTCTACATCGAAGCCCTCGGCCGCGTTGTCCGCAAACCCCACGTGCGCACCTCCATCGGAGTACTCCTCTGCGCCACGAAAAACCCGGAAGGGGTCGCATAGCCACTCGCCCGCTCCGCCTCGCCCGCTCCGCCTCGCCCGCTCCGCCTCGCCCGCTCCGCCTCTTCGTCCCTGATCGCCGACGACCAAACCCACCTGCCCGACGCTGCGCTCCTCCGCCGCAAACTCCCCAAAGCCCACTCCCTCGCCCGTCCGACATCGCCTTGATTCGTCAGTGAGCAACGATCGACGCCTCGTTCCCTTTTGTCGCCCCTCCGCGCTCTGACTCTCTCCGTCGTCACGCACGACGGAGCCATCAACGACCCCACCTTCGCCCGCGCCTGCGCCGAGACTTTGCTGGCCCACTTGCCAACCCAGTAGCCAACCATCGCCACCCGCGCTCGAACCCGCGAACCGGGGTCAAGCCGCGCAACCTGTTTCGCGCCCCGACCACCGCGGGCCCGGACACTCCTGGCCACCCTTGATCAGTCTGCGCCCTTGCCGCCGGTTTGTTTCGCCCGAGCGGGATCGTAGGCCGGGTTGAGGGTCGGCATCTGCGCGTTGGTCGCGGCGCGGTGGGCCGCGAGCAGCGGGAGCAGATTCGCGACGCGCGCCGGATCGGAGACGGCGAGATTTTTTGTCTCGGCGGGATCCGTGCGGAGATTGTAGAGCTCGGGGGCGCGGCCGGTTTTCGCGATGGTGTGTTCGTAATACTCCACGAGCTTCCAGTCGCCGGCGCGCACCGCGCCCGCGGGCCCGCCATCGCCGCTGGCGTGGTAGTGAGGGTAGTGCCAGAAGATCGCGGGGCGTGCCGGTGCGGGGCCGCCGCGCAGGTGGGCGGCCAAACTCACGCCGTCGATCGCCGCCGGGGGCGCGGCTGGTTTTCCGGCCAGCTCGAGGAGCGTCGGGAAAAAATCCATCGTGCTCGGAGGCGCTTCGCTCACACGGCCGGCCGCGATCACACCGGGCCAGCGGATGAGGAGCGGAACGCGGATTCCGCCTTCGTGGAGCTGGGCTTTACCGCCGCGATGGGGCGCCTGGCCGGCGTCCTTGAGCAGGCCACCGTTGTCCCCGGTGAAAATCACGACCGTATTTTCGCGCAGGCCGAGCGCATCGAGTTTCGCGAGCACGCGGCCCACGCTGTCGTCGAGGATTTCCATCATCGCGCCAATCACGGCCTGGTTTTCCGGACGGTCGGAGCCGGGGCGCGCGCGATATTTTTCGACCAGGGCACGCGGGGCCATGACCGGCGCGTGGATGGAGTTGTGCGGGAGGTAGAGAAAAAACGGCCGATCGCGGTGGCGGGCGAGAAAGTCGAGCGCGCGCGCGGTGGTCGACCCGACGCCGTGGGTGTCGTTTTCCGGATCGGCGCCGGCCTTCGGTTTGTGGGTGATGAAGACCTCGTGGAAACCCTGCCGATCGGGCCCCTCGGCGACACTCTCGGGTCCGGTGTACGCGCGCGCGAGGTGCCATTTGCCGAAGAGCGCCGTGGCGTAACCCCGGGTCACGAGTTCCTCGGCCAGCGTGCTGGCGGACAGCGGGAGAAATTTTTGCCACTCGGGCTGCGTGAGGCGCGCGAAGGGAAACAGATTGCCGGCGATAAAATCGGTGACGCGCGTGCGGGCGGGATACTGGCCGGTCATCAGCGCGGCGCGCGTGGGCGAGCAAACCGGGCAGGCGGCGTAGGCGGCCGTAAACTTGATGCCGTCACGCGCCAGGCTGTCGATGTTGGGGGTCGGGTAGAATGGGTTCCCGTAGGCCCCGACGGGCGGCGTGCCGAGGTCGTCGGCGAGGATGAAGACAAAATTGGGCGGACGAGGGCTGCCCGCCCCCGACACGGGCAGGCTCAGCGCTGCAAAGAGAAGAAGGACGACGGAAGGCAGGAGAATGCGCGGCATGACGGGGCGGGCTATTTTTCGGCCGCGTAGGCGGAAAAGAGCTCGGCGACGCGGGCTGCTTTTTCGTCGCCGCGATGGAAGACGAACCGGTAGCGCAGCGTGAGCGATCCGCCGGCGGGGATGACGTAATCGCCGGCGGTGGGTTGGTTTTTTAGTTTCTCGAAATCGTGCCGGCCAAACGGATTGGCGGAGAGCAAGCCGTAGTCGCGCGCGTGCCACCACGTGGGGTGCCGGATGTTCTGCGGATGCTCGAGCAGCGCGACCCCGATGACACGACCGTCGGCGAGCGGGCCGGAATAATCGGCCCACGCCGCACGTTTGCCCCACACCGGAATGCCGCGATCGCCGGCGGCGTTGACCAGCGTGCCGGTGCCGGGACGCTTGTCCTTGTTTTTCCCGTGCGTGACGCGCAGCGCTTCGTTCACGCGCACGGCCATCGTGCCCTCCTCGGTGTCCCCGAGGGTGACGGCACCGTGCGTGGCGCGGAGCGTGACCTCGTAGTCGAGGATGGTGCCGGCCGCGGTGCGCGAGATGCGGAGCGCGGTTTCGTCGGTGAGCAGGGTCCGGGCGTCGTGCGTTTGCCAGAGCTGGCGGAGACGCAGGAGGCCGATGGGACCGGCGCGGGTTTCCAGAATCGCGTCGAGGACGATACGGCCGGTCTTCTTTTCGGGAATTTCCCGCCAAAGATCGTGGCCGTTGACGGCGCCGTGGGCAAACCACACACCGCGGTGCCAGTCGTGATCCGGAACCTCGGCCGGGTTCTGTTTGAACGGAAAATCGCGCGTGTAGCTCGTACCGTCGGCGTCAAGGATCGGGTAGAGACACGGCTTGGACCAGCCGGCGTGGAGGTAGTCTGAGAAATGCGCGCCGCCGATCTCGATGCGGATGCGATCGGCCTGGCGGGTGAAGGTGACTTCGGGCGACTGCGCGCGTGCGGTCGCCACGGTTAGCGGCAGGAGGGCGAGGACTGCAAAAACGACGAGCCAACGAGGGTGCATGGGGCGCGCGGATCAGGCCATGCCGCTCGCGCGGAGGACGGTTTCGGCCACGAGGAGTTCCTCTTCGAGCGACACGCTCAGGCGCTTTTCGCCGCGCACGGCGGCGGCGAGTTCGATGAAGTCATCCACATAGCGCCGGTAGGCGGGCAGCGGGATTTCCTGCGGACCTTTTTTGTAGGGTCCGGCGGCGACGCCGAGATCGAACGTGAGCTTGCCGCCCTCGATCGGCATGAGCGTCGCGGCGCCCTGGGTGCCGAGGACTTCGAACGAGCGCTGCGGCGTGCCGCCGGCCTGGAGCGCGGTGTTGAAGACCACGGCGCGGGCACGGGCGTAGTCGAGCACGGCGAGGTTGTTGTCGCGCAGGGTATCGTCGAATTTTCCGTGGCGGCCAAGAAACGGCGTCACCGACTTCGGCGGCCCGAGCAGCCGCGTCGCGGCATCGATCAGGTGCGAGCCGAGTTCGAACATCGAGCCACCGGCAAACTCGGCCCACTCCTTGCGCCGCTCGGCGTTGAGCGTGTTGGCGACGAAGCCGCGCACGAGGTAGATGTCGCCCAACCAGCCGGCGCGCACAGCTTCGAAGATGGCCCGGAAGCCCGGATGGTAGCGCCACATGAAACCGCCTTGGACGAGGAGATTCTTTTCGCGGGCGAGACCGAAGACCGCGCGGGCGTCGGCGAGGGTGGCGGCGCAGGGTTTTTCAAGATGGACGTGTTTTCCCGCGCGCAGCGCGAGGAGGGCGTGCGCCGCGTGATCGCGAATCTCCGACTCGACGGCGACCACCCGCGCACGGGCGAAGAGTTCGTCCTGGACGATCAGCCTGGCGCCGAGCTTCGCGCAGATCTGGCGCCCGGCGGGCGTGGGATCGCAGACCCCGACGAACTCCCAGTCCGGCGACTTCATCGCGAGCTCAATCTTGGCTGGGCCGTGGGAATAGGTCGCACCGAGAAAACCGATCGGGATGCGCGCGGGGGCGGCGGCCGCGCGGAGGGCGTTGGGCGCGGAGAGAACGGCGGTCGCGGAGACGGCGGCGGAAATGAAATCACGTCGTTGCATGAAAGGAGATTGGGGGTAGGAGCTCGCTTGCGAGCGAGGGGAGGTGGCGGTGCGAAACGAGGGGGCGTTGAAATCACGCGCAAGCGCGCTCCTACAACCCGAAGAGTTTTCTGGCGTTGCCGGAGAGGATTTTCTGCTCGGTGGCGGCGGGCAGCTTGAGGCTGAGGAATGGGTCGAGGATTTCCTTCGGCTGCACCCAGGGGTGGTCGCTTGAGAAGAGGAGCTTGTCGGGACCACTAAAATCGAGGGCGAAACGCATCGCCTCCGGCAGCGGTGAGACGATGTCCATATAGATCGAACGGACGTAGTCGCTGGGCTTGCGCTGCAGGTTTTGCGGACCGCGCTTCAGGACTGTCACCTGATGATCGAGGCGACCGACGATGTAGGGGAGCGTGCCGCCGAGGTGCGGACAGACGAGCTTGAGCTTCGGGAACTCGTCGAGGAGGCCGGACATCAGGAGACGCGTGAGTGCAATCGTGTTGTCGAACATATTGCCGAGCGTGCTCGTCATCTCGTAGGCCTTCACCAGATCGGTCGTGATGGGTTTCGCCGGGTGGAGGAGGACGGGGAGGTCGAGTTCGACGGCGCGGGCGAAGAGCGGGCGGAACTCCGGCTCGTCGGGAAACTTGCCCGCCAGGTTCGTGTAGAGCAGCCAGCCTTTCATCCCGAGTTGCTTCACGCAGCGGTCGAGCTCGGCGAGCGCGGCACGGATGTCCTGCGTGGGCAGGACGCAGAGACCGAAGAAACGCGTCGGATGCTGGCGCGCGAGACCGGCGATGTAGTCGTTGCAAATCTGCGCGACCGCGGGGCCGTCCGCGCCAAACCATTCGGGGCCGGGGTCGTTGATGCTGAGGGCGGTGAGCGCGATGCCGGCGGCGTCCATCACGGCGAGCTTGGCGGCGACGTCGGTGTAGAGCGGCGGAACCTTGCGCAGCCAATCGCCCATTTGGAGGTAACGCATGCCGTCGCGGGTGAAGACGCGCGGGTCGGTGCCCCGCTTCTCCATCAGCGTCAGGAGATCGGGCACGAAGAGGTGCGACTGGCAATCGATGCGGCCGGCGGACCGCCCGGCGGCGCCCGGCAGGCCGAGGGTGGAAGCGGCGGTGGCCGCGGCGCTGCCGGCGATAAAGGAGCGGCGATTCATGGCTTCATGAGCCACGCAACGAGCGCGGCGAGATCGGCGGCGGTCAGGGTGGAATCGAAGGCCGGCATGGCCGAGGCCACCAGGGTCTCCTGTTTGACGATTTCGGCCCGCGTAATCGTGGCCGGCTCGTTGTTGGGCTGGATGATGACAAATTTGCTCTGATCTTCCTCGAGCATGCGACCCGCCAGGGTTTGCCCCTCCCGCAGCGTGTAGGTGTGCAGCGCGAATCCCTCCACGATTTCGGCGCTGGGCTCGAGAATGGAACGGACCACGCGTTCGACGTTACCGCGGGCCCCGAGGCCGGTCAGCTCGGGTCCGAACACCCCGCCCTCGGCGCCGACCCGATGGCACGCGACGCAACCGGCAGCGAAAAACACCGCCCGCCCGCGCGAAATATCGGCCCGAGGCAGCGCCGCCACAACCTGCGCCGTCGTCAGGGGAGCCGACGGCGGCGTCAGCGCGATGGCCCCCGGCGCCGGCTCCGGCACGGCCTTGCGGTAAACCCCGGTGAACGTGGATCCGACCTTCTGCCCGTTGACGAAAAGCACGGCCTTGAGCGTGGTCGTGGCCGTAAAGGTGAGGGTGGCGCCCTCTCCGCCCTGGGCGAACTTGGGCTCGGTGCCGTCGGTGGTGTAGCGCACCACCGCGGGCTTGAGACCGGGAACGATTTTCACGCGCACGCGGTCCACGAAATCCCCGGCGGGCGGGGAGATGTCGATGAGCGGGTTGCCGTTGAGGCGAGCGAGCCAAAGACCGGCCAGCCCGGCCGTGCTGGCATCGGCATCGCTGACGAAGCCCCGCACACTCGGCTCATCCAGCAGGCCCCGGTCGAGCAGCGCCAGCAGCGCGGCGCGGCGGACGCCCCCGCGTGGGTCCCGCAGTTTTTCGCGGAGCATGGCGGGAGTCGCAATTTCCAGGAGCGCATGCCACGCGGCATAAAACGCGAGGCGCTCGGTCTCGGTCGCGGCCGCCGCACAGACCGCGTCGAGCAGATCAGCGCGGCGGGCCTGCCCGATGGCTTGCAGCGCCGCAAAACGCACGCGCGGCTCGGCGTCGCCCAGCGCGTCCGCGACAAACTGCGGGAGCGCCGTCGTCCGCTTCGATTCGCGGAGGCGGTGGGCGACGATCCGCAACGACTGGATACGCGCATTCAGGGAAAGTTTCGCTCCGGCGCTGCCGAACCACGTGTCGAGGCCGGCATCCTCGAGCGCGATCCGACCGAGCGTCCACAGGACCCACGTTTCCTGCGCCGTCGGCAGGTTTGGCGTCGCCACGAGTGCCATCAAGTCGCGGCGAATGGCGGACCCGCGGCGAACGAGCTCGGCCGACGCATCGGCGCGCCAGCTCGAAACCGAGGAGCCCAGATCGGCGGCGAGTTGGGGAAAGGTCCATTGCGCGACTGGCTGCGTGCGGTGCTCCGCGACGGGGGCGCGGCGGGTTCCGGTAGGGGCCACGCGCCAGACGCGCCCTTCGTTGGTTTGCTGCCCGTTCTTGAACTCGCCGCCGAGCACCGTCCCCCAGCCGGTCAGGTAAAGCGCCGCATCGGGTCCGACTTCGATGTCCACCGGATTGAAGAGCGCGTTGCCGCCGCGGAGAAACGGCTCCCATTTGCCGCCGGCAGGTTGGAGAACGGCCCCGTCCCACCGGGGGCGGTAGACAAAGGTGGTGCGGTGGAGATAGTCGTTGATGAACCAGACACCGCGAAAATCGGCCGGCCAGCCCGGCGTATCGGCAAAGACGATGCCCGTGCCGGAGCCGGTGAACACCGGTCCGCTGATCGGTACCGTCGGCAAGTGACCCACGCCCGTCCAATGCGGACTCCACGTGTGCGCCCAGCCAAAGTCGGCACCGAAGAACGGCATGAAAATGCGGTCGCCATCGCTCTGGTCGTTGTCGGTGCCGAGCCAGTTGAAAGCGGCATCGAAACCGATGTCCCAGGGATTACGCAGTCCCCGGGCGACAATCTCCAGATTCTTGCCATCCGGATCGCAGCGCAGAATGCCGCCATGCCGGCCCCAGTTGTCCTTCGGGTCCTGGTAAGTGGAGCGGTAAGTTTCCTTCGTAAACGTGCGCGGCGGCGGCAAATCGGGCGAGCCCGGGAGCGTGGGCAGGCCGAAGAGCTCGCGGAAGGGTTGCGGCGCGATGCGGCCCGGCTGGTTCAGGCCCTTCGAGTTACCCTTGCTCATGTAGAGCTTGCCGTCGGGCGCGAAGTTCAAGCCGTGCAACGCGTGCTCGATGTTGCCGAGGTCGGTGTAGAGGAGAACGTAGTCGTCCGCCTCATCGTCGCCATCGAGGTCACGCACCACGGTGAGATCGGGCGAATTGGCGATCCACAGGTCGCGACCGTGCCAGGCGAGGCCTTGAATGCAATTGAGGCCGCGCGCGAAGGTCCTGGTCTTGTCCGCGATGCCGTCGCCGTCGGTGTCGATGAGGATTTCGACCGTGTCGCCCGGAGTGCCGGGCTTCGGGTTACGATATTGCGGTCCCTGCCCCACGAAGAGCCGGCCGCGTCCATCGAAGGCCATCGCGCACGGATTGCGCACGAGCGGCTCGCGGGCATACAGGTCCACGGTGAAGCCGGGCGGGGCGACAGGGAGGAGTTGGGCTGATGGCTCGGCGGCGAAGGTGGCGGCCACGGCACCACCGAGCCCCAGCGACACGGAGAAAAACGGGAGAAGGAAACGTCTGCTCGGTGTCACGGGGCCTTGGTCGTTCATGATTTGATTCCGGGATTGAGTGATTGCTTGGCCGTCTCGGGTGCTAACCAGATGGCCACCATGCCAAGACCGTAGATCAGCGCCGCGGCGGTGCCGACCGCCGGATAGCTGCCACCCAACGCGGTGAAGAAGAATCCGGCGACCAGCACCCCCGCCGCGGTGGCGAAGCGGCCGACGTTGTAGGAAATCCCGCTGCCCGTGGCCCGGACGTGCGTGGGAAAAAGTTCGGGCAGGTAGAGCGGCAGCCAGCCAAAGAAGAGTGTCGCGACAAAACCCTGCGCGAAGACGACGGGAAAAAACGAAGGGCGCAGCGGCGCGGTGAACTGGAACATCGCGACCGTCAGCACCAGAGAACCGAGGCTGATCAGGAAATACGAGCGCCGCCGGCCGAGCAGGCTCGCGATCTGCGCTCCGGTGAGGCTGCCCAAGATGGCGCCGAAAGCCCACCAGCCCTGCGTCAGCGCCTTGTAATCCGTCTGGACCACCCCGCCGATTTTGTCGGCCCAAGGGATCATCCATTTGCTGGCCGCCCACGCCCCGATGAGCGGCACCGAGCCCAGCATGATCCCCACCAGCGTGATCTTCAGCAGGGCCGGTTGAAACAACTCACGCAGCGGCGCCGTTTTCTTCTTCCCGCCCGGCAGGCGGCGGGCGGCGAGCCAGGTCCGCGACTCGGGCAGCAAAAACAACACCATCAGTCCCAGCGCTGCCGGCGCTGCGGCGAGATGAAAAAGCCAGCGCCAGTCCGCGGCCGTCACCGACCAGATCTGGGCCACCTGCGAAAGCAGCAGAATACCGGCGTTGATCGCGGCGCCCATCAGACCCGCCACGAGCGGCCGGGCTTTGTCCGGCCAGGACTCCGCGACGAGCGCGACCGCGTTGGGCCACACGCCGCCGACGCCCAGGCCGACGAGAAAACGCAACACGAGCATCTGCTCCTGCGTTTTCACCCAGGCACCCAGACCGGCGAAGACAGAATAGAAGAGAATACTCACGCCCATGGCGCGCGCCCGGCCGATGCGATCGCCGAGGCTGCCGAGCACGATCCCTCCCATCGCCGCACCCAGCATCAGGGCGGCGGTGAAACGGGCAAACCAATCGCCACCGAGCGTCGAGGTGTAACCGGCGCCGAGCAAATCCTGCGAGACGGAGAGCGACGCGAGCGGCATCAACCCCAGCTCGAAACCGTCGAACAGCAACCCACCAAAGGCGGCAGACAGGACCGCCCAACGCGCCCCACGCGAAAGCGGTTCCGTCATGGCCGGCCTTCTTGCGCGGTGAGGCCGCGCATGACTTGGATCAGCGCGCTGTTATCGAGCGCGCCCAGACCGGCCGCCTCCGCCTGCTCCAAGATCTGCCGGTGCGCCAAGCTCAGCGTCATGGGCAGGCCGGCCTGCTCGCCAAGCTCGAAGATGAGCCGGACGTCCTTGAGATGCTGGGACAGCCGCGCGTCGGGCGAAAATTCCGAGCGAAGCATCTTTTCACCTTTCACGTCCATCGCGCGTGAATAGGCCGGGCTGCGCCGCATCACGCGCAGCGTCAGGTCGGGATCGAGGCCGATCGCCTCGCCGAGCGCCAGCCCCTCGGCCAGCGCCGCACGGTTGAGACCGAGCACGAGATTCGTCACCAATTTCATCTTCGCTCCGGAGCCGGAAGGTCCGGTATGGAACGCCTCCTGCCCCAGTGTCGCCAGCACGTCGCCGCAGGCGGCAAAGCCCCCGGCGGCACCGCCCACCATCACCACTGCGACGCCGTCCCGCACCTGCGCACTGTTCCCGGAAATCGTGGCGTCGAGGTAGGTCACACCTCGCAGCGCGAGTTGGCGGGCCAATGCCGCCGTGGGCGCGGGGTCACCGGTCGTGGTATCGATGATGATCTGTCCGGGACGCAACGCCTCACCGGCCTCCGCGACCACCTGGGCCACCTCGCGATGCGACGGCAGGCTGAGAATCACGCGTTCGCAGCACCGCAGCACATCCACCGCCAACGCGGTGACCTGCCCACCGAGTTGGACGAGCGCGTCGCGGCGCGGCGATGCAATGTCGCAGCCGAACACGGCCAAGCCGCCGCGCCGCAGACGCGCAGCAATCGCTTCACCCATCAAACCTAGTCCGATCAGGCCAACGGAAGGCGCGGTGCTTGCGAGAGGTTTCATCGTGATAGCCTAGCCGAGGTCGTTCGCCGTCCTGAACATAATTTTTCGGGAAATATGCAGCGGCTTGGTCTACTGCGCGACGAGGTCGGGGGCGAAGCGAATAGTATTCGGGCTCAGAAACGACCGGTCACGCCCGCGCTCAGGCGCGTGCCATAGTACTGGCTGTCCACCGGGCGGGTTCCGAGCCCCTGAAACTTCAGGTATTTTTCGTTAAAAACATTGTAGGCATCCACGAAGAACCCGAGCCGAGGATTCAGATTGTATTTGGCGCTGAGGTCGACCGACGCCCGCTGCTCCTGAAACTGCTGCGCCGCGGGATTGAGGTTGAAGGAGGTCAGCCGCACTCCCTCGTAATTGAGTTGGCCGCGCAAGGTGAGTTTGGACCGAATGTAGGAGAGTCCCACATTGCTCGCCAGCGGGGTGAAGTTCGCCAGCTTGTCCACGACCACGGTACCGGCAAAAGTGCCGCGAGTCAGGAGGCGCGTGTAGTTGGCAAACACCCCTAAGCCGCTGAGCCAGCCCGGCAGAAATGTGAGCTGCTGCTGGTAGTTGGCTTCAAACCCCTTTACGCGGGCCCAGCCGCCGTTGGTCTTCGTGTTAAAATCAAACCCCTCGTAGAGTCCTTCAAACCCGTTGTTCGCCCCGCCTGGCACCGTGTTGCGGATATCAAAGATGTAGTCCTTGATCTCCTTCTGGAAAACGCCGACGGAGAACAATCCTACCGGCTTCAAATAACGTTCAATACTGATGTCAAAGCCTGTGGACCGCTGCGGCTTCAGGCCCGTGTTATTCTGGGTGATCGAATTTCGCGCCGTATCGATCGACGTAATCGGCATCAGGTCATTGAACGACGGCCGGCCGATCCCGCTCGAAACGCTGACGCGCACCAGGGTGTCCCGCAGCGGTTCGTAGCGCAGGTGGACGCTGGGAAACAGGTTCGTATAACTCGATTTTCGGGTGATCTTCTGCCCAAACCGGAGCTCGGGCTGAGACGAGGGATAGCGCGTGTCGGTCAACGGCCCGGTGGCAGAAACGCGGGTTTCTTCCATGCGCACGCCGGCGAGGGCGGAGAAGGTTCCGACCTTGACGTTGCCTTGCAGGTAGCCGGCCGCCACGCCTTCGCCGGCTTTGCCGTCGTTCACCAACAAGTTCTGGACGGAGCTGTTGCGGTTGTAGGCAAAGAGCGCGGGATTGGCCGCAAACTCCCGGTGCATCGCCCGCCAATCGGGCCACGGGGTGAAATTCGCGTACAATCCGTTGATGGGCTGATGGCGGTGCCCGTCGTCCCGGAACCGATTCAGGTTATCATCGTTGATCCCGGTGGCGGCGACGCGCCCCGCCACCCCATCGGGGCCAACATAGGTGAACACATCCTGCGCCCGATCCTGCTTTTTCTCTTGGAAGCGATAGCGAACGCCAGCCTTCAGATAGGTTGGCCACGGGGTCGCAAACGACCGCTTCACGTTGAGCTGCGCGGAGGAGATCTGGTCGTCCGCGTGAAAATCTTTCCGGTTCAGTGAGTCGGTGTAGGCGTTGTCGTAGTTGGCGGGATCTTGCCCACCCGTGCGCACGATGGACGGGAAGTGCAGCCGGTTCGTCCGGTCGACGACGTAGTTCACGGTGTTCACCCGGAGCGAAAGATCCTGACGTTTCTCGAACCCAATTGAAGGCGCATGCGTGGCATCGAGGTCCACTTGGTAACCCTGCCAGGTGAGCTTGCCGCCGCCATGGAGCCGGAGGGTCTTCACCGTCCGCACCCGCGACTCCATTTCATACTCGAACTGACCGTTGGTGAAGACCGTGACGACGTCATCGGGAGTGACCGCCGTGCCGTTGCTGCGGCGGACGCGCTGCTTGTGCTGATCCATGACATCGCGGAAATTATTATACATCACACTGAGGAAAACCGAGGCAAACGAGGTGAGCTTGTATTCGGCCTTCAAGCCGACCCCGCCACGATCCAGCCGAATCTCGTCTTCCGCCGTTTGGAAATCCGTCATCGGGGCCGGGGCCGTCAGCGTGGGATTCGAATAGCCAGCGCGAAAGGCCGAGCGCGGCCCGTAGGTGCGGTTCCAACTGCCGGAGACGGCCAACCCGAGCCGGCGCTCGGCGCCATATACATCGGAGTAGGAAAAACTCCCGGTCGGATACCTGGTGCCACTTTGATAGTAGGCGTTCATCCCCACCGTATAGTCGAACACTCGCCCCGCCCGGTCGAACGAGCTCTTCGTTTTCAGATTGATGGAGCCCCCGATGGCATCGGCATCCATGTCCGGCGTGGCGGCCTTGAACACCTCGATCGACTCGATTGCGGCCGTCGAAACTTTATCGATTTCGAACGCACGACCGGAATTGCGCGTCGTCGCACCCGACATCCGGGTGCCATCCACCGTAACGGAGTTCAGACTCGCCGACATGCCCCGGACGGCGATCTGAAAGACATCGCCCTCGTCGCGCTCGCCGCTGAGCCCGGACATCTTCACGAGCAGATTGCCGAGGTTGCTGTCGGCGACGTTACCGAATGCGTCCGTCGCCATACTCGTCTTGATATTGTCCGCCGCGCGCTGGCTGCTGATCGCCGCCGCCTGCCCTTCGCGCACCGATGAAACCTCAAATTTAGCGAGGCTATAGATACCCGAATTCAATTTCACCGCGACCGTCGCCGCGCCGCCCGCCGGCACTGAGACGCGCGCGCGGCCCTGATCCAAGCCGGTATAGTCCACGACCACGTTCTGCGCACCCGCCGGCACACCCTCGATCCGAAACGAGCCGTCCGGCTCGGTGAACGCCCGGAGTCGCGGATCCGACTCGAGCGAAACCGCCGCGCCCGCCAACGCCGTGCGGGTGGTTTCATTCGACACCTGGCCGATGAGGGTCCCCGTGGCGGTTGACTGGGCATGAACGACCGACTGAACGAGGCCGATGAAAAAGACCAAGCGGCCGAAGCCCACGACGGCACGACGCGAGGACAGAGTGAGGAAGGGCAGGGATTTCATGGGGCGGGACGGATCTACCGGATCGGGGTGACCGGATTACGGGGCTCACCATGCGGCCCTCGTCTGCACCCGACAGGGGAAACGACTTGTCTTAAGTTGGGACAAGTCGGCGCCGCACCTTGCCCGACGCCGGCACCTTCGGAAATCGCCACCGCTCAGCCCCTACGCGGGACCGGAGGCGGGCCGATCGATTGGCCGGCCACAAAACGAGGCATCAACCGGTCGTGCATGACCGTGGGCGACTGGTGGTGGGCGAGCCGCGCGAGCATGACCGCCAGCTTACGGGCGATGGCGGAGGCGTCGGAGCTGTAGCGGGCGACGGCCGGGACGAAGTAGCCAAGAAACGGATCGTCTTCCCGACAAATCACCGAGAGATCACGGGGAATCACGATGCCTAACTGCGGCAGCACCGTCAGCACCGCCGGAATCGCATGTGATTTTGTCACGAACAGCGCGGTCGGGCGGTGTGACAGCCGGGCAAACTGGCGCAGACGCGTCTCGATCTCCAGCAAACTGCCGTCGTGCTCGAGCACCACGGGAACCGGCGCGCCCGGCCTCCGACCCGCCGCAAAGGCTGCGGAGGTGACCGTGTCGGCGGCGGATCCCGTGCGTTGCAGCAAGATCGCCGTGCGTTCATGGCCAGCCGCCGCCAACTTCGCGGCCGCGTGCTGGGCGATCGCCGCATGGTCGTACTCAATCGATGGCAGGTCGACGCCCGGAAACGCGGAACCGACGAGAATTGTCGGGACACCGCGCGCCGCGAACCACGTTTGCATCGCCGCGGTGGCGCCAAAAATCACCCAAGCCGCCGCGACATGGGCTTGGACGAGCTTTTCCAGATGCCCCACCGATCGCATCCGGTAGGGTTGGCTGGTTTCAGACAGGACGAACTCCATCCCCACCTGCTCCACGAGCGGTCGCAACTCTCCCGCCCAGCGCGCCACGGAGGGCCGCAGACACCAGAGCGGTTCCGGCAACACCAACACCACCCGCGCGATCGTCTGCGCCGCCTTACCGGCTTGGGAACGGCGCAGGATGATCGCCGGAGAACCTTGGCTCACGTGGATCTGCCCCCGCCGCTTCAGTTCATGGAGGGCGATCCGCAGCGTCGTGCGACTGATCGCGAGCTGCCCGCACAATTCACTCTGGCTCGGCAACCGGGCCGTCCATCTCCCCTCCCTCATCCCACGCTCCACCAGCGCAATCGTCTGGCTCACGAGGGTGGATCGCTGGGGAATGGGATGGGGCTTCATGGGAGTAAAGAAACGCTCACCAAACTTGCCGCCCGCTTTTGGGCGTTCGACGACCCACCGGATACTAACAATCGACTTCGATCAAGATTGGCTAAGCACGCCAACCGTCGCGCACCGCCGTCCCCTCCCATCATCCTCCACCGCCTCATTTCGTCGCGTTCCCTTTTGCCCCCCGCGCACACGCTGACTTCCTCCTGAGTTGCTTCGCCTGCCCTCCATGCGCGCCCTCGTTTTTCGCGCGGCGCCCCGTTCATTCTCCGCCGCGGCTCACACCATCGCCGTCTGCCTCGCCGGCGTTGCGGTCTGTTTCTCCTCTGTGCCCACCCTCCGCGCCGCCGCCCGCCCCCACCGCGCCCAAGTAACGACCGGGCGCGCCGTGGCCGGACCAACCCGCCACCCCCCTGGCCCGTCCAATCGGCCGCCGTTCCTTTGACCGCCCCCCTTCCCCGCCTCCCCGGACGCCGGTTACACGCCTGACAGAAATTCCGCCTTTTTCTCCGTAAACTTCGCCAACCGTGCTAACGTCTCTCGTTTTCCCATGCCGCACGTCGCTCCGCCAGGCCGCCCGGCCACTCCTCCGCTTCCGACCGCCACCACGTCTCGCGTCCGCGCGGCAACTCCGCCTGGCCTGACCCGCCCCGCCCGCCCGGGCATCACCCGGTTCGCAACCCTCCTGTCCCTCGCGCTCGCCCTGTTCGCCGGCCTACCCGCGCCCGCCGCCGCCGCCCCGTTGATCACCGAATTCATGGCGTCCAACTCCACGACTCTCGCGGACGACGACCGGGCCTTCCCCGACTGGATCGAACTCTACAATCCCGACGCCACCGCGGTAAACCTCACCGGCTGGTTCCTGACCGACAACGCGACCGACAAGAAAAAGTGGACGTTCCCCGCCGTCACCCTCGCCCCCCAAGCCTACCTCGTCGTGTTCGCTTCCGGCAAAGACCGGCGCGATCCCGCCAAACCCCTGCACACCAACTTCAGTCTCAATGCCGACGGCGAATATCTCGCCTTGGTGCGACCCGACGGCGTGACCGCCACCACCGAATTCGCGCCGACGTTCCCCGCCCAGCGCACCGACGTCGCCTACGGCACCATTGCGCCGCCGGCCACCGGCTCCGGCGAGGTCGGCTTCCTGCTCACGCCCACCCCCGGCACGCGCAACGGCGCGGGTCTCCCAACCGCCCTCACGGAAACCGTCGTCTTTTCCCGCGCCGCCGGCCCGTTCAGCACCCCGTTCACCCTCACGCTGTCCGGCGCCGCCGCCGGCCAGGACATTCGCTACGTCCTCGTCGCCCCCTCCGCCACCGGCACCGCCGCCCCGGACCCCACCGCCACCTCGACCAAATACACCGGACCGCTCACGATCGACTCCTCCGTCTTCGTCAAAGCCGCCGTCTTCACGGCCGACGCCTCCAACCGAGGCACTCCCTCCCGCACCCACTTCGTGAAAATCGGCGGCACCACCGCGACCGACCTCGTCAATTTCTCCAGCAACCTCCCCGTCCTCCTCCTCGACAACCACGGCGCCGGCCCCCTGAAAAAGGACCTCGTCGACCACGAGGGCTGGCTCTACCGCTACCCGGCCAAATCCCCCGCCACCCCCGCCCTCGCCGGCCCGCCCGATGTCGCCGTTCCGGTCACGATGACCGTCCGCGGGTCTTCCTCGGCCGGCTTTCCCAAAAAAAGCTACAGTCTGGAGCTCGGCAGCCCCACCGGCGGAAAAAGCGCGCTGCCCTTGGTCGGCTCGGTCGCTTCGAAAAAATGGGCCCTCATCGGCCCGTGGTATTTCGACCAGACCGCGATCAAGAACAGCTTTCTCTACGCACTGAGCAACCGCCTCGGCCATTGGGCGCCCGGCACCCAGCCCGTCGAAGTCTTCTTCCACACCGGCGGCGATCTGGGTGCGGTCGACTACATCGGTCTCTACCTCCTCACCGAACGCATCGAGATCGATGCCCAAAAAATCGACCTCAAGGACCTCGCCACCGGCCCGACCGCCGACGTCACCGGCGGCTATATTCTCAAACTGGATTCACCCGACCCCGATGAATTCAGCTTCTCGACCTCCCGCGACGTCCCGGGCGGCAATTCCGCCATCGTCGTGGCCTCCGCCAAGGCCGCCGACCTTCCCGCCGCCCACCGGACCTACCTCACCACCTACTTCCAGCAGATGGAAGACACCTTGGTCGCCGACTTTCAGGGCGCCTTCGCCACCCGCAGCTACCTCGACTATATCGACCGCGCCTCCTGGCTCGATTTTCACCTCCTCAACGTCTTCTCGAGCAACTTCGACGCGTTCGAACGCAGCGCCTACTACTCGAAAGACCGCGGCGGCAAACTCGTCGCCGGCCCGCTCTGGGACTTCGACCGCGCCTTCGGCGCCGCCACCTACTACGCGACCGTGCCGTGGGACCGCTGGTTCGTCGAAGGCGGCGTGAACTTCTGGCAAACCGGCTGGTGGGGCTGGGTCACCCGCGACCCCGAATTCATGCAGGACTGGGTCGACCGCTGGCAATCCCTCCGCCAGGGCCTCCTGGCCAACGCCAGCCTCCTCGCCCTCGCCGATTCCCTCTCCGCCGCGATCGGTCCGGCCGTCCTCGCCCGCGACGCCGCCCGCTGGCCCCAAACCACCCCCGAATACACCGCGGGGCTCACCGGCGGCCTGCCCGCCATGAAGACTTGGATCACCCACCGCGTCGGCTGGATCGACGACCAACTCGTCGCGCCGCCCGCCCTCCTCGCCGGCGGCACCACCCTCACGTTCACCCCGGCCACGGGCACCCAGCTGGCCTACACCCTCGACGGCTCCGAC
>CAJAYO010000672.1 GCA_903948415.1 uncultured Opitutia bacterium
CCGTCCACTTCGAAACCCACGGTTTCGCCGACGTCGCCACCCAGCGCCCGCTGACGGCCGACACCATGTTCAACATCATGTCGATGACCAAGCCCGTCACCGCCACCGCGATTCTCATGCTCCAGGACGAGGGCAAACTCAACGTCGCCGATCCCGTCGCCAAATACATCCCCGCGTTCGCCGCCCTCAAAACACCCTCCGGCCAGCCCGCCAATCTCACAATCACCCAACTCCTCACGCACACGTCCGGCCTCGGCGAGGCCTCCGGTCCCGCCGCGCAATCCGCCAAAACCCTCGCCGACCTCGTGCCGCTCTGGCTCGCGGCCCCCATGAAGTATGAGCCCGGCGCCAAGTGGCAATACACCCAGTCGGGCATCAACGCCGCCGCCCGCATCGTCGAAATCGTCAGCGGCCAGACCTTCCCCGCCTTTCTCCACACCCGCCTCTTCGGCCCCCTCGGCCTGACCCACACCACCCACTACCCCACCGCCGCGCAGCTCCCGCTCGTCGCCACGCCCTACGCCAAAAACAAAACCACCGGCGCCCTCGACGCCGTCGTCGCGACGCCGCCCGCCCCCGGCACCCGCCCGCCCACCGGCAACGCCGGGCTCTACTCCTCCGCCCGCGACTACGCCCGCTTCTGCCAAATGCTCCTCAACGGCGGCTCGCTCGACGGCCACCGCTACCTCTCGCCCGCCGCGCTGAAATTCCTCACCACCCCCCAAACCGGCGACCTCCCGACCGGCTTTTTCCAAAACGACACCTACGGTCAGCGCGGCGCCAACTACGGCTGGGGCCTCGCCACCTGCATCCTGAAGACGCCCCATGAAGGCGTGCCCGCCATGCTCTCGCCCGGCACCTACGGCCACGGCGGCGCCTGGGGCACGCAGGCGTGGATCGATCCCGTCCGCGGTGTCGCCTACGTGCTGATGGTCCAACGCACCAACTTCCCCAACAGCGACGCCAGCGATGTGCGGAAAAATTTCCAACAGGCCGCCGCCGCCGCCCTCGGTCGGCCCTAGTTCACCGTTTCAGCGCAGCCCCGTCACCCAATAATACCGGTCGTGGGGACTGTGATACGTGTGCAGCGTGCACACCGGAACGCGGGCAAAATTCCCCGGATAATCCGCCACCAGTGTCGCCTCAAACCGGGCCGCGAACAGGGAGAGATTATACGCGTTCCACTCGTCGTTGAAGTCGATGATGCGCAACAGCACCGGCCGCCGGTCGGCCTGCAGCCGGGCCGCCAGCTCGATAAGCGGCCCGTCGTTCAGCAAACTCACCTCCTTCCACTCCGCCCCCGGATAGCGCTGTTTCAGCGCCGCCTCGAACGCCATGTGCCGGTCCGACCCCGCCCCTGAAAACTCCTCGGCCAGCAACGGCGCGGTCAGGCGCAGCCCCGGCGCCGCGCAGACGGCGAAAACCGCCGATGCCGCCACCGCCCTCGCCCACCCCGGCGCCCGCACCCGCCGCCCGATCGCCCCGACGGTCGCCGCCGCCCCCACCGCGGCAAGCACGAGGAAAAGCGGCAACACATGGCTCAGGTTGCGCTCGAAGAAAACCGTGCGCGTCGCAAAATAGCCGGCGAAGAGCACCACCGGCCCGACCACCAGCGCCAGTTCCGCCCAACGCCGCCGCCCCGCCAACACCCCGACGCCGACCGCCCCGCAGGCGAGCAACGGCCAGCCCAGGGTCGCCACGTAATACGCACCCATCATGTCCGCCACCCGCCCCCCGTTAAGGTGGCTGTGCGGCGGATGCAGCCCCGCATATTGGTTCATCAGGAACTCGATCCCGTTCACGAACGCCGCCGGATTCGCCACCGCCCCCGGCGCCCCGGCGACAAAACCCGCGAGCCCTCCCACCGGCACCATCACCAGCGCCCACCCTCGCACCCGGCCCGACCCGCCCCGCCACGCCGCGAACACCGGCACCAGGGGCAGCCACGCCAGCAGCGCCATCGAAACCTTGCACGCCACGAGCAGCCCGACCGTCAGCGCCGCTCCGGCGACCGCCGGCAGACTCAACTTCTCCCGCGGCCAGCACAGCGCCACCAACGCCATCGTCAGCGCCGTCACAAACGCCTCCGGCCGCGCGTAGTGCGCGTCCTGCACGAGTTGCACCGCCCCCGCCGTCAACAGCCCCGCGCCGAGCGCCGCCGTCCGCCCGCCGTTCCGCTCCGCCAGCCGCATCGCCTGCCCCACCACCAGCGTCGCGAGCAAGACCGAGAAAAACCGATACACCCAAAACCCCTCGTCCTCCGACCGCCATCCCAGCGTGCCCGGCACGAGCTTGACGAACCGGTAAAACCAATACGTCGCATACAGGTGCGACGAAAAGTTATATTGGTCGTAGCGCAGGTCCGTCCCGAGCGTCGGCGCCTTCGCCCAGTTCGTGTCCAGATCCCCCGACTGCCGCATGTGCCGCACGACCTCGACCGTGATCGTCTCGTCCGGATGACCGTAGCCGCCATGGTAAAAGGCCGCCCTCAGCCCAAACCCGAACACCACCATCGCCGCCGCCGCGATCCACCACGTCAGGCGTCCCCGCCCGCGCGTCTCCCCGCTTTGTTCTGCGCGTGCCGCCCCCATGCCGTCAGTCGTCCACCAGCCGCTTGCCCAGGTTGACGAAATCTTCCGTCGCGAAACCCAGTTTCTCGTCGAACGCGATCGCCCGCGTATGGGTCGCGCGCACCTGCAGATTGATCTTCGCGCACCCCTCCGCCCGGAGTATCCGCTCGGCCTCCGCCATCCGCGCCCGGCCCTGCCCGCCCCCCTGCCACGTCGGCGCCACCGCCAGCAAATTGATCCACCCGCGCTGGCCCTCGTAACCGATCATGCACGTCGCCATGACCCGGCCGTCGCTCTCGCCGACGAGAAACCATTCCGGATTCACCGTCATCTTGCGGGCCATGTCTTTGCGCGGATCGCTCCACCGCATCATCCCGCCCTCGCGCCACAACCCGATCACCGCCGCTTCGTCGGCCGTCTGGTCAGGACGAATGGTCATGGAGGTTCGCGGGCGTTTCACGGGAAGCGCGGAGCGTGTTTCGGTGCGGCCAAATTACGAATCAATTTCCGCCGGGCCCCGTCGCCGGAGAAACCCCGGCCGATCCGCTCCGCCGCCGCGGTCACGGCCCGCGATCGCCGCTCGCGGCGCCCCCCCCCCCGCCTTTGTCCGGCGGCGAGCGGCCGGGAAACCGCCCGCCGCGCGCTCAAGCGGCCGCCGGCCTCACTTGTGATCCCAGGGCAGTTTCACGACGAGCTTCTCGTGCTTCCACACCTGGAACACATCGAACATTTTCCCCGGATTGAGGATGCCTTGCGGATCGAGCGCAGCCTTCACCGCCTGCATCGCCCGCACCTGCGCCGGCGAATGCTGGATCCGCAAAAACGGCGTCTTCGCCAATCCGATACCGTGCTCGCCCGAAATCGCCCCGCCGAGCGCCACGACCGTTTCCATCAGCCGCTGCACCGCTTTTTCCGCCGCGCGCGTCTCTTTCTTGTCGGCGCGGTGATACATGATGTTCACGTGGAGATTCCCGTCCGCGAGGTGCCCGAACGTCGGCACGTGCAGTCCCGACTCGCGCTTCAGCCGCTTCAAGAACTTCGCGAACTTCACGTAGCTCCGCATCGGAATCACGATATCCTCGTTCAGCTTCGCATCGCCCAACTCGAACATCGCCCCCGAGCACTTGCGCCGCACCGCCCAGAGTTGTTCCGCCTCCGCCCGGTCGCGCGCCACCCGGTGCCCCGTCGCGTGCCCGCCCGCCCACGCCAGCACCGCCGCACTCTGCTCCTCCACTTCGGCGCTCGAACCCGCCAGCTCCAGCAAAATCACCGGGCGCCCCGCCTGCCCCTCGAACACGCTCCGCCCCGTCGCGCGCTCCGCGCACAACACGCTCTCGCGGTCCAGGAATTCGCAGATCGCCGGCTGCACTCGCGACCGAAACAGCGCCAGCGCCGCCTCCAGCGCCCTCGTCTCGTCGGGAAACGACGTCAGCAACGTCCACCGCGCCGCCGGTTGCGGGATCAGTTTCAGCACCGCCCCCGTCACCACGCCGAGCATGCCTTCGCTCCCGATCCACAGATCGCGCATGTTGAACCCCGCCGAAAATTTCTTCGTCGCCGTACCCCACTCCACATATTCTCCCGTCGGCAGAAACCCCCGCAGCGCCACGATAAAATCCCGCGTCACGCCGTACTTCCCGCCGTGCATGCCGCCCGCGTTGCACGCGATGTTGCCGCCGATCGTGCAGTACTCCTTCGACGACGGGTCGGGCGGATAAAACCACCCCTTCGCCTCCGCCGCGCGCTGGATGTCCGCCACCTTCGCCCCGCACTGCACGTGCGCCATGCCCGCCTCCTCGTCGATCGTGATTTTACTCAACCCGAGCATGTCGATCACCCAGCCGCCGCGCACCGGTGCCGCCGCACCCGTCAGCGTCGTCCCGCGCCCGCGCGTCGTCACCGGCACGCCGTGCTTGTTCGCCAGCGCGAGCACCACGCCGATGTCGGCTTCCTTGGCCGGCGCGATCACGGCTTCCGGCAAGAACGGCAGCTTGCTGCTGTCAAACGACGCGTAGTCCAGCGACACCGCGTCGGTGCGCACGACGCGCGCGCCGAGTTTGCGTTTGAGCTGGGCCGTGGCGGATAAAAATTGCTTCATGGAGGTGCCTGCACGCAGGCGCACCCAAGGTGAACCCGCCGGGCCACCGCCTGCAAGCCGGCTCCTACCGCCTCGCCCCGCCCGCACCCAGCGGCTTCGCCCACACCCCGAAATTATTCCCGTTCGAACGCTGCCGCCCGCCCTTCGCTCCGTCGCCGTTCTGGCCCGCCCCGGGCTTCGCCGCGCCGCTCGGATGGTTCAGCACCACCGCGCCGCCCGCCCCGGCCATCACCATCGCCGTCGAGCCGCCCCCATCGAGATTCAGCCCGTCGTGCGCGCCGAACCGCCGCAGCCAGTCCGCCACCTCGCCCAACGTCGCACCCATGCTATAGCCCTCCTGCCGGCCATCCACCGTCAGCCAGATCAGATAACGCCCGTCCTTCGACACCCCCACCGCCGTGCGCGGATGCGCCGTGAGGATAAAGTCCTTCGGCACCATCGCCGGCTTCGCCCCGCCGATCAGCACCGACCCCGAACCCGCCACCGCCGTCCACACCCCGTCGGTCGTGATCGCCTCCTCGGTCGAGACAATCGACGCGCGGTTGTCCTTCGTGATCAGCAACACGGTCGACCCCGAATGAGACGGCACCTGCGGCGACACCGTTTCGCCCCGCGAAATCGCCAGACCGGCGAGATCCTTTTCCCCCGGCGCACAGCAGGGCGTGAAAAAATTCGCATTGATCGCCACCTGCAATCCATGACGCACCAAAAACTCGCTCGTGCTCTCGCTCGTCGTCTCCAACGGCCGCTCCCCGTTCGACGGGGTGGAGAAAAACTCGATGTCCGGATCGTGCAGATCCACCCGCACCGCGCTCACCTTCTGCAGCCGCGCCTCCGCCTGGTCGGCCTCGCCCGTCGACCGCTCCACGCCTTGAAACAGCGGCGTCCACGCCCCCACCGTGACGGTCGCCGTCACCGGCCCCGCGAGCACCGTCACCCCAAGGAACAGCCAAAGACACCTCATTTCACCCCACCAAACGCACCTCTTGCCCAACTGTCATGCGCGATTTCTCGCCCGCGCGCCCGCCCTCGCGCCGACCGCTGTCGCTTAACGACATGACCAACCTTTTGCTTCACTTCCCGCGGACTCGTGTGCGACCCTCCCCCTTCTTCCTCCGCTGCCATGACCAAAATCCTCCTCACGACCACCTCGTTCCAAGACACCCCGGGCGAGCACCACCAACTCCTCGCCGACACCGGCTGGGAAATCATCCGCGCCCGCGGCCCGCTTAACGAGGCCGACACCCTCGCCCTCGTCGGCGACATCGACGGCTACATCTGCGGCGATGATCTGATCACCCGCCAGGTCTTCGAAAAAGCCCTCCCGAAGCTGAAGGTCCTTTCCAAATACGGCATCGGCGTCGACAAGATCGACGTGAAGGCCTGCACCGAGTTCGGCATCCCGCTCCTCTTCACCCCGGGCGTGAACCACACCACCGTCGCCGAGCACACTTTTCTGCTCCTCCTCGCCCTCGAGAAGAATCTCCTCTTCCACACCGACTCCACCCGCGCCAACGGCTGGAAGCGCAAGACCGGCCACGAGCTCCTCGAAAAAACCATCGGCATCGTCGGCCTCGGCCGCATCGGCAAGGAAGTCGCCCTCCGCGCCCGCGCCTTCGGCATGAACGTCATCGCCCATGACCTCTACTGGGACGAAAAATTCGCCGCCGCGCACAACGTCAAACGCGCCGCCAACCTCGACGAGATCTACGCCGCCTCCGACTACATCTCGCTCCACACCAATCTCACGCCCGAGACGCGCGACATGATCAGCGCAAAGTCCTTCCCGAAGATGAAAAAGGGCGTCCTCATCCTCAACTGCGCCCGCGGCGAGATCGTCCACACCGCCGACATGGTCGCCGCCCTCCAGTCCGGCCAGGTCGGAGGCTACGGCACCGACGTCCTCGATGAAGAGCCGCCGACCCCCGACCACCCGCTCCTCAAGCTGCCCAACGTCGTCGTCACTCCGCACGTCGGCTCCCGCACCTACGAGAGTGTCGTCCGCCAGGCCACCGCCGCCGTGAAAAACCTCATCCTCGCGATGCACGGCGAAAAACCCCTCGCGCAAATCAACCCCGAAGTCCCGGTCAAAAAAGTCGTCTAAGCCGAAGCCATTTCAATCCCCGTCACAGAGAACACAGAGTGCTCACAGCGTTCACGGAGCGATCCCTCCCAGCTAAATTCCTCTGTGTCCTCTGTGACTCCTCCGTGACCTCTGTGACAAAATTCCGATTCCTCCCCCTCTAAATCCCATGTCCGAAATTTTCTACGTCGTCCCCGAAGAACAGCACAACACCCTCGTCGCCGCCGCCTATAAAAAGCGCGGTTACTCAAAGGCCGAAGCCGAAGCCGGCGCGCGCTTCTGCGCCGACGCCTCCCGCCACGGCATCCGCACCCACAACGGCCTCAAGGCCCTCCACCTCGACCACGTCTTCGGCTCCGGCTCCCAAGGCTGCGTCCCGAAAGCCAAGATCGAGAAAGTGAAAACCCGGTTCCGCGGCGCCGCCGTCTGGAACGCCAACAAAAAACTCGGCCAGGCCACCGGCTACGCCGCCATCGAGGAAGCCATCAAGCTCGCCGACAAATACGGCGTCGGCATGGTCTCCGTCGACAACGCCTTCCACTACCTCTGGGGTGGCGGCTACGTGATGGACGCCGCCAAGCGCGGCTACATCGCCTACACCAACTGCACCGCCGCCCTCGCCGAAGTCGTCCCCTTCGGCGGCAAATTCCCCACCCTCGGCACCAACCCCCACTCGTGGGGCTTCCCCACCACCGACGCCATCGGCTACCCCATCGTCATCGACTGGGCCACCTCCGTCGTCGCCATGGGCCGCGTCCAACAGCTCCTCCGCGAAGGCAAACAACTCCCGCCAAACGCCGCCGTCGACGTCAACGGCCAGCCCACCACCGACCCCGCTCAGGCGAAATACCTCATTCCGTTCGGCGCGCACAAGGGCTACGGCCTCGCGCTCATGAACGAAATCGTCGGCGCCTTCATCGGCGGCTCGCTCCCCACCCTCCGCAACCGCTGGGACCAGGTCGGCGACGACAAGGGCACCTGCGCCTTCTTCTTCCAAGTCTGGCACCCCGACGCGATGAACGCCGGCGCCTTCGCCAAAGGCCGCAACCAACAGGAGAACGTCAAAGCCGTCATCGCGGACATCCTCGGCCACGGCAACGAGGCCTGCATGTTGCCCGGCCAGCTCGAAGCCGCCGCCGCCGCCCGCAGCGCGAAAAACGGCGGCCTCCTCTTCAGCGAAGCCGAGATCGCCGCCTTCAACGAAATCGCCACCGAGACGCGCAAGCCGAAGTGGGTCCTCGCCGACCTCAAAGTCGCCGAGTAAGTCTCCGACCTTTTCTCATCAACGGAGCGGCGGTTTCCAACCGCCGACTCGCTATCAAGGCCGGCCCAAAACGCCGGCCTTTTTCGCGCCCGGCGCCCGCACTCCTGGTAGCGCGGTGCTTCCGCCCGCGCACCCGCTCCTTCGCCCGGCCCACCCGCCACCCATTCCCTCAACGCGGAACCCTCAGCGCGGCCAGCCCCCACCCGCCACCTCAGGACTCCGCAGATTCTCGCCTGCATCTGTCGCGCTTTCCTGAACAAATTCTTTTCACCGAGCCGCGCACCGAGTGCTAAACCGCGGTCACGGAGCCAAACAGCTTGTCCGCTCGGTGCTCTGTGGGCTGGGCTCCGTGCCCTCGGTGAAATCTGGTTTGGTCAAGTTGCGTGTGAACTATCCGGGCCAGCCCCGCGGCCTCTTTCCGCCGAACGCTGACTCGGCGAAAAATCGCGCTGGATCGCACCCTTCATGATTTTGGTTTTGGCGTAAGGGCACTGCCGAGTATGCTTCCGTGCTTGGGGGCCTGAGTCGGCGTTCCGCCAGAGCTCGCCGCCCAAAAACATGGAATCCCAACAAGACTTCCGCTTCGCCGACGGCCCCGCGCCCGACCTGCATCTCCCCGACCCGCGCTCAAATCTCTACGCCGACGTCGCCGCCCTCTGGCAAATCCCCGTCGGCCAATCCGTGCGCGTCGAGCTGACCGGCCACCATTTTCCCGAACTGCGCGGCCGCCTCGAACTCGCCCGCGCCCCCGATCTCCCTCTCGACCGCCGCGAAACGCTCGCCCTCCGCATCGGCGGCATCGAGCTCACCCACCGCCAGATCGCCGCCTGGTCGCTCCTCTGAGCCGGCCGTTCGCTCATTTCCGCCGCGCCGGTGCAGGTCCGTGCTCGACCCGCCGCGCGATCGGCTTAACCCTCCACCCTCGCTTTGCGCAAAGCTGGACCCGTAGCTCAGCTGGATAGAGCACTTGGCTTCGAACCAAGGGGTCGGGGGTTCGAGTCCCTCCGGGTCCACCACCGTTGGGTCGCGCCGGCATCCGCCCGCCTCACTCCGGCCTGATTCCGCCGGCTCTCGCACCCACGCCGAACCCGGCGCGGCGGAGGCGCCCCCACCGCTGCCCGCGCCACCCCCGGCCCGTTGCTCGCCGTGGAGATGAACCAAGCCTCCCGAAATCGGCTACTCCTTGTTCCAACGCACCTCCGCAGCTGCGTCCCATTCTCCGCATTGCATTTTCCCAAACCAGTGTTCAAGTGAACACACCATGTCCGAACCCCTCACCGACCGCCAACAACAGGTCCTCGATTTCATCCAGGCTTACCAGCGCGAACACGGCGTCGCCCCCGTGCTCCGCGAGATCCAGAAACATTTCGGTTTCGCCAGCCCCTTCTCCGTCCAGCGCCACGTCGATGCGCTCGCCCAAAAAGGCGCCCTCCACCGCCTCGCCGGCAAAGCCCGCGGCCTCCTCCACCCCGCCCACCATCCGGGAGACAGCGCCCTCATCCGCATTCCCCTCTACGGCATAATCCCCGCCGGCCTCCCCACCGCCAACGAACAGGAAGCCGACAGCCACATCTCCGTCGACGCCACCTCCCTCGGCGTCCGCCCCGACGCCAAACTTTTCGCCCTGCGCGTCCGCGGCGATTCCATGCTCGGCGCCCACATCGTCGAAAACGACGTCGTCTTCCTCACGCCCCGCGAACCGCGCCCGCGCGACATCGTCGCCGCCCTCATCGACGGCGAATCGACCCTCAAACGGTTTCTCCTCCAACGCGGCCGCCCTTTTCTCCACGCCGAAAACCCCCGCTACCCCGACCTCCTCCCCGCCACAGAACTCATCATCCAGGGCGTCATGGTCGGCCTCCTCCGCACCGGCGCCTCCTGATTTCGCCCGATTGATCCCCCTCCCACCACGGTCTCGCCCTTCCCCACGCCTCCTTGCCCTCGGTCAGCACCTTCAACCCGCCGGATCGAAACACCCTCCCCACCTCAGCCCTTTTCTCCCATGCATTTCTTCCGCTCCCTCCTCCCCCGCCCCAACCGCCGCGCCACCCTGCTCGAACTCCATCGCCGCGGCGTCGTGCAAATCTTCCGCCGCCACTCGATTTTCCGCCTCTGGGAACCGCTCCGCGAACATCCTGCCCGCACCGACGCGTTCGCCGACTGAGCCCGCGTGCACTCCGGCTTCCGCTCCGTCCATGTCAGCCGCGCCCGCCAAGCTCGCGGCGCTCCGGCATCTCCTCGCCGAGCGCTTCCCCGCCGCCACCCGGACGCCCACCCGCGCGCTGACCACCGGCATCCCCGCGATCGATGACGCCACCGGCGGACTCCCGCTCGGCGCCCTGACCGAAATCATCTGCGCCGCCCCCAGCTGCGGCAGCCAGCTCCTCCTCGGCCAACTCCTCGCCGCCACCCGCGCCACCCGCACCCGCGTCGCCCTCGTCGACTCCGCCGACGCCTTCGACCCCGCCTCCTGGCCCGTCGATCTCCTCGCCCATCTCGTGTGGGTCCGCTGCACCGCCGCCACGGCCCTCGCCGCCACCGATTTCCTCACCCGCGACGCCAACCTCGGTCTCGTCGTCCTCGACCTGCGCCACACGCCCGACCGCGAACTGAACCGCACCCCCGCGACGCTCTGGTATCGCCTCCAACGCGCCGTCGAGCCCACCGACCTCGCCCTCGTCGTCATCACCCCGCGCGCCACCGTCCCGAGCGCCCAGCTCCGCTTCACGCTCGCCACCTCGCACCCTGTCACCGCCTTCGCCCTCGAGCGCCCCGCCCTCTCGACCGCGCTCGCCCCCGCCCTCCAACGCCAGCGCCTGACCCCGCGCGCCGCCGTTGCGTGACGCCCCGCCGCCCGGCGTCTCCGTCCTCCGTCCCTCGCCCACCGCTGTGTTCGCCGTCCTGCACCTCACCGACTTCGCCCTGCACGCCGCGCTGCGCACCGCGCACGCCGCGCCGGACCGGCCGCACGCCCTCTTCGCCGGCTCCGGCAAAAAATCCGTCCTGCTCGCCGCCACCGCCACCGCCCGCGCCGCCGGCATCGCCCTCGGCATGACCGCCCCTCAGGCCGTCGCCCGCTGCCCCACCCTCGTCATCCACGTCCCCAACGCCACCGCCGAAGCCGAAGCCCGCGCCGCGCTCCTCGCCGTCGCCTTCACGCTCGCGCCCACCATCGAGGACACCGCCCCCGGCCTCTGCACCGTTTCCCTCACCGGCGCCGACCCGGAAAAAACCCTCACCGCCGCCCACGCCGCCGTCGCCACCCTCGCCGACCTCGCCCTCCCCGCCTCCGCCGGCCTCGCCCGCACCCCCCTCCTCGCCCTCTACGCCGCCCGGCATCTTTCGCGGTCCTCTTTCTCGTCATCGTTCTCCGCCGACTCTTCTTCCAACTCATCCCCGCCCCTCCCTTCCCCCGCCGAGAGAAAGCTTAAAGAGAAAGAGGCCAGATCCCCCGACGTCCACCTCCTCACCCCCGCCACCGAGAAAGCCTTCCTCGCCCAGCTCCCCCTCGCCACCGCCGATCCCTCGCCCGCCCTCGCTGCCATTTTCGCCACCTGGGGCGTCCACACCCTCGGCGATCTCACCGACCTCCCCCGCGACGAACTCGTCCGCCGCTTCGGCGCCGAAGGCCTCGCCCTCTGGCAACGCGCCTCCGGCGGCGAACCGCGCCCGCTCCGCCCCGTCATCCCCCCCCAGACTTTCTCCGCGTCCTTGGAATTCGAGGACGCCATCGAAACCCTCGAACCGCTCCTCTTCCTCCTCCGCCGCTTCCTCGACCGCCTCACCCTCGAACTCACCGCCGCCCAACACGTCGCCGCCGAACTCGCCCTCACCCTCCACCTCGTCGACGAAACCAAACACACCCGCGCCTTCCGTCTCCCCGAACCCACCGCCGATCCCGCCATCCTTTTCCGCGCCCTCCACACGCATCTCGAATCGCTCCACACCGCCGCCTCTATTTGCGCCGTCCGCCTGCGCCTCACCCCCGCCCGCCCCCTCGTCCGCCAGCAAGGGCTCTTCGACACCGGCCTCCGCGACCCCCACGGCTTCGCCGACACCCTCGCCCGCGTCGTCGCCCTCGTCGGCTCCGACCGCGTCGGCACCCCCCACCTCGCGGACACCCACCGCCCCGACACCGTCACGCTCGCCCCGCCCTCGGCCGTGATTCCCGCGCCCGCCCCGCCCCCCGTGCATCCCCCGCTCAGCGCGCCCCTCCGCCGCTTCCGGCCGCCCCTGCCCGCCCGCCTCGAATTCACCGCCGGCCGCCCCGCCTACCTCTGGACCGACCGCCTCCAGGGCGAAATTTCCTTCCGCAGCGTCGCCTGGCCCGGCAGCGGCGAGTGGTGGCAGGCCGACCGCGCCTGGGCCCGCCTCGAGTGGGACATCGCCCTCGCCGACGGCGGTCTCTACCGCCTCCTCCGCCTCGGCGACGCCTGGTATGTCGAAGGCGAATACGACTGAGCCCTCCATTCATGGCCGGCTACGTCGAACTCCACGCCCGCAGCGCTTTCAGTTTTCTCCGCGGCGCCTCGCAACCCGAAGACCTCGCCCGCGAGGCCGCGCGCCTCGCCCTGCCCGCCCTCGCCCTCCTCGACCGCGACGGCGTTTACGGCGCCGCCCGCCTCTACAGCTCCGCCCGCGAACACGGCCTCCGCGCCCGCGTCGGCGCCGAGCTCACCATGGACGACGGCTCCATCGTCCCGCTCCTCGCCGCCACGCGCACCGGTTATCAGAACCTCTGCCAACTCATCACCGAGGCGAAACTCCACCCGCGCGCACCCGGCCCCGCTCCGGTCGGCCTCGACCCCGGCGTCGACCCCGCCGACCGCAAACGCCCGTGCTTCGCCACCTGGGCCGAACTCGCCCGCTTCTCCGACGGCCTCATCGCATTCACCGGCGATGAGGCCGGCCCCGTCCGCCGCGCCTGGCGCACCGCCGGCCCCGCCGCCGCCGCCCTCGCCAAACTCACCGCCATCTTCGCCCCTCCCGACGCGTCCTCCGCCGATCCCGCCCACGCCCGCCTCTTCGTCGAGGTCCAGCGCCGCCGCCTCCGCGGCGAAGACCGCGAAATCACGTTCCTCCGCGACCTCGCCGCCGCCCACCGCCTCCCGCTCCTCGCCACCGGCGGCGTCACCTACGCCACCGCCGCGCACCGCCCCACCGCCGACGTCTTCACCTGCCTGCGCCTCCACACCACACTCGACGCCGCCGGCAGCCACCTCGAAGCCAACGCCGAGCGCCACCTCAAATCCGCGCTCACGATGCAGTCGCTGTTCCGCGATCTCCCCGAGGCCGTGGAAAATTCCGCGCACCTCGAACAGCGCCTCGCGTTCACCCTCCAAAACCTCGGCTACGAATTCCCCTCCTACCCCACGCCCGACGGCCGGCCGATGGCCGCCTTTTTGCACGAGGTCACCTTCGCCTGCGCCCGCACCCGCTTCGGCACCGTCCCCGCCGCCCTCGTCGTCCAACTCGAACGCGAGCTCGCCCTCATCGCGAAGCTCGGGTTCGCCGGCTATTTTCTCATCGTGTGGGACATCTGCCGCTGGGCCCGCGAGGAGCGCGGCCTGCTCGTCCAGGGCCGCGGCAGCGCCGCCAACAGCGCCGTCTGCTACGTCCTCGGTATCACCGCCGTCAACCCCCTCACCCACCGCCTGCTCTTCGAACGCTTCCTCAGCGAGGGCCGCGTCGGCGCCAACGGCAACCCGTCGTGGCCCGACATCGATCTCGATTTTCCCAGCGGCGAACGCCGCGAGAGCGTCATCCAGGAGGTCTACCGCCGCTACGGCCCCCGCGGCGCCGCCATGACCGCCAACGTCATCACCTACCGCGGCCGCAGCACTATCCGCGAAATCGGCAAGGTCCTCGGCTTCGGCGACGACGCCCTCGACCGCTTCTCCAGCCTCTTCGCGGACGGCGATTTCCCGCAGACGCTCGAACTCCAGCAACAGCTCGCGATGTCCGGCATCGCCGCCCACCACCCGCGCGCCCCCTCGCTCGCGCTGCTCTACCACCAGATCCGCGGCCTCCCCCGCCACCTCGGCCAACACGCCGGCGGCATGGTCATCTGCCGCGGCCAGCTCGACCGCGTCATGCCCCTCGAAAACGCCGCCATGCCCGGCCGCATCGTCGGCCAGTGGGACAAAGACGACTGCGAGGACCTCGGCATCGTCAAGGTCGACTTCCTCGGCCTCGGCATGATGGCCGTCCTCCAGGACTCGCTCGAACTCTGCGCGGCACGCGGCGGCCCGGCCAGTCTCCACGAAATCCCGACCGACGACGAACTCACCTTCGCCCACATCCGAGCCGGCGACACCGTGGGCGTGTTTCAGATCGAGAGCCGCGCCCAGATGGCCACGCTCCCCCGCTTCAAACCCCGCAACCTCTACGACCTCGCCATGCAGGTCGCCCTCGTCCGCCCCGGCCCCATCACCGGCCAGCTCGTCCACCCGCTCATCCGCCGCCGCGACGGCGTCGAGCCCGTCGACTACCTCGACCCCAGCGTCGAGCACCTCCTGAAACCGATCCTCGAGCGCACCCAGGGCGTGATCCTCTTCCAGGAACAGATGCTCGAAATCTCGATGACCCTAGCGAAATTCTCCGGCGGCGAGGCCGAGGAACTCCGCCGCGCGATGGGCTTCACGCGCCACCCCGAGCGCCTCCACCAGGCCCTCGCCAAACTCCGCGCCGCCCTGCGCCGCGAGGGCCACAGCGAACTCGTCGTCCACAAGGTCTGCGACTCCGCCCGCACTTTCGCCGCCTACGGTTTCCCCGAATCGCACGCCATCGGCTTCGCCCTCCTCGCCTACGCGAGCACCTGGCTCAAGTTCCACCGCCCCGCCGAATTCTACGCGGGCCTCCTCAACAACCAGCCGATGGGCTTCTACTCGCCCGCCAGCCTCCTCCAGGACGGCCGCCGGCACGGACTCAAAACCAGCCCCGTCTGCGTCGCCCACTCCGACTGGCCCTGCACCGTCGACGGCCCCAACGCCATCCGCCTCGGCCTCCTCGTCGTCAAAGGCCTCCGCGAAGCCCACGCCCGCGCGATGCTCGCCGCCCGCGCCGAAAGCCCCTTCGCCTCCCTCGACGATTTCCTGCGCCGCACCAGCTTCACCGCCGCCGAGCGCCGCGCCCTCGCCTCCGTCGGCGCGCTCAACGTCTTCTCCACCCATCGCCGCGCCGCCCTCTGGGACATCGAGGCCGCGTGGTCCGAAGCCGAGAGTCTCCTCCACCACTTCGCCGACCTCACCCGCGACGCGTCCCCGCTCGCGCCGATGACGCTGACCGAGCGCCTCACCGCCGACTTCCACGGCATGGCGCTCACCGCCGGCACCCACCCGATGGCCCTCCTCCGCCCGCAGCTCACCGGCGTCTGGCGCGCCGCCGATCAGAAAACGGTGCCCAACGGCACGCGCGTCACCATCGCCGGCTCCGTCATCTGCCGCCAACGCCCCGGCACGGCGAAAGGCTTCGTTTTCATCAGCCTCGAGGACGAGACCGGCATCGCGAACGCCGTCGTCGTCCCGCAATTTTTCGAGCGCCACCGCCTCGTCATCACGCAGGAGACCGCCCTGAAAATCACCGGCCGCCTGCAAAACGCCGCCGACGTGATCCACATCCGCGCCGAGCACATCGAACCCCTGCACGCCTCCGCCCTCCCCGCCCAGGCCTCGCACGACTTCCGGTGAACTCGCGCCCCTAACGCCACTCGTGCCGCGGATACCGCCGCGAGAGCTCCGCCTTCACCTTCGGATATTGTTCGCGCCAGAAATTCGTCAGGTCGTCCGTCACCTGGATCGGCCGGTGATTCGGCGCCAGCACCTCGAACTTCACCGTCACGCGCCCGTGGCCGATCGTGAATTTCCCCTCGATGCCGTAGAGTTCCTGGATACGCGCGCTCATGATCGGCGGACCTTCCTTCGCGTAGGTAAGCCGCGCCTTCCGCCCGTTCCCCATCACGAGTTTCTCCGGCAAATAATCGTCGAGCACGGCAAACTGCTCCGCCGTCAGCCAGTCCTTCAACACCGGCATCACCGGCTTGTCCTTGATGTCGCGGTAGCCGAGTTCGCCATAACAAATCTGCTCGATGAGCGTCGCGCGGTCCGCCTCCGTGATCGGATTCACCTCGAGTTCGGGAAACCATTCCGCCAACCGGTTCACCCGCAAAATCCACTGCTCCACCGTGTCGTCCCACGCGTCGAGCTTCAGCCGTCCCGCGAGCACCTCCTTCGTCAGCAGCGCCGCCGCCTCGTTCAACGGCGCGTCGTCGCTGCTCACCTTCGCCTCCAGCACGAGGTCGCGAAACCGCCTCTCCCGCCGCGACACCACGCGCTTGATCGACTCGTCGTAGCTCACGCCTTTCACCTCGCGATAGTCGTCCGGGAAAATCTCCTTCAACCACGACTCCTCCACCGCCGTCGCCAGCGTGAGCAACGTGTTCACCTCGCCGTCGCCGCGCCCGATCTCGCTGATCTCCGCCGCGACGAGCAGCTTGGCCTGCTGGATCACGCTCTCCCGCGCGAGCACGCCGCGCCGGTTGTGCACCAGTTCGCAGCGCAACGTCCCCGCATCGAGCCGCCGGGCCAGCTGGTCGGAAAAGCCCGCCAGCACACACCTCCGCACCGCCGCGCCGTCGGTTTTCTGCTCGCTCACATCGAGCCCTTCCTTCGCCGCGATTTCCAAAAATTGCTCGAACAACGGCCCGACCTGCCGCGCGCCCTGCGCATGGATGCCGAGCCGCCAGCACGCCTCGAGCCCGTAGTTCGCTTTGTCCGCGTACCGCCACGCGCGCATCATCAAGAAGAAATCGCTCTCGTGCTCCTCGCCCAGCGCATCCTCGCGCGCCTTCTCCACCTCGCGCGGCACCCCGCGCAGCAGAAAATTCCGCCCCTGGGTCAGCGCCGCCATCAGCGCCACGGTGCGCACACACCCGCGCTCTTCCGCCGCCAGCAGCATGCGCGCATAACGCGGATGCACCGGGAACCGCAGCATCTTCCGCCCCACCGCCGTGATCGCTTTCCGCTCCCCGGCCAGCGCGCCCAAATCCACCAGCAGATTCTCCGCCCGCACGAGCCCCACCGCATCCGGTTTCTCCAGCCACGGAAAATTCATCACGTCGTCGATCCCGCTCGCCTTGAGCGTCAGCACGACCTCCGCCAAATCCAGCCGCTTCACCTCGGGCAATTCCTGCGGCGCGCGGTTCGCGTGTTCGCGCTCGGCCCACAGCCGCACGCACACGCCCGGTGCCGTGCGTCCCGCGCGCCCCGCCCGCTGGTCCGCGCTCGCCACCGAAATCTTCTCGATCATCAGCGTGTTGATCCCGCGGTGCGGATCGAACCGCGCCATCCGCGCCAGCCCGCAGTCGATCACCGTCGTCACCCCGTCGATCGTCAGCGACGTCTCCGCCACATTCGTCGACACGATGATTTTCCGCGTCTCATACCGCGCCACCGCCCGGTCCTGCTGCTCCGGCGGCAACTCCCCGTGCAGCGGATAACACACAAAATCCCGCAGCCCCCGCGCGGCCTGGATCGCCTGCACCGTGCGGTTGATCTCATAGGCCCCCGGCATGAACACCAGCATGTCGCCCCGCACCGACGCGTCCGCCACCCGCTCGCACTCCGCCGCCGCCACGTCCCACATCGCGTCGTTTTCGAAATTCACCGCCTTCGGCAGATACTCGATCCGCACCGGATAACTCCGCCCCGACGACACCAGCACGTCGCACGGCGCGAGATATCCCTTCAACATCCCCGCATCAAGCGTCGCCGACATCACGATGATCTTCAGGTCGGGCCGCGTCGTCTGCTGGATCTGCACCGCCCGCGCCAGCGAGATATCCCCGTAGAGATGCCGCTCGTGAAACTCGTCGAACACGATCGCGCTGATCCCGCGCAGCGTCGCATCGAACGACATCTGCCGCAGCAGAATCCCCTCCGTCACAAACCGGATCCGCGTCCGCTCGCTCACCCGCGACTCCAGCCGGATCTGATACCCCACCACCTCGCCCAGATTCGTGCCGACCTCCTCCGCCACCCGTTTCGCCAGCATGCGCGCCGCCAGCCGCCGCGGCTGTAACACCACGACCTCCCCTTTCGCCGCGCGCCCGCCCAACGCATCCAGCAGCCCGTGACGCAGCAACATCTGCGGTACCTGCGTCGATTTGCCCGACCCCGTCGGCGCCTGCACGATCAGCCGCCCCTGCGCGCGCAGCGAGGCGACGACGGCAGACTCAAGTTCGTAGATGGGCAGTTCGCGCGGAGACGGCATTTTGGGCAGTTGAAAGTTGAAAGCGGAAAGTTGGAAGCCCGATCACCGGCCGCCGCGTCACCCCCCGTCGGTCGGCTCCAGACTTACCCGCCCATCGCCCCCCTTCGCCCTCCCGCCCATGCCCCCGTTTCTGCCCTCGGTGAATAACCGGTGAACCAGATTATCCCCAAGTTATTCACCGCTCCCGGCGGTGAAGAAATTGTGCAGAACAAAGGCTTCATTTTCCCCGTCCGCCGCGCACCGTCTTCCTCGTTCCTTGATAGAACAGCCGCAGCGCAGAGGCCTGAAAAACACCGCTGAGAGCACGGCTGGGATAATCCCGGGCGACCGGGGAAAGGAGGATGGAAGCTGGTTCCGTCGTCCCCTCCATATCGCGCAAGCGGTCTGGCCGGCATGTCTCACCAGCTCCTCTGACCGGAGTCGTGTCCGGCTCAGTTACACGAAATCAGGAGTTGAGCGGTTAGGCGTGATCAGAAACCACGCCCGAGCCGAGTCAGGCCCACGGGACGTTTCGACCCGTGCGCCGACGCAGTGACCCAGAGGGTTTTGGTTGCTACTGCGCAGACCAGAACGCAGTCGCGTCATCCGGCGGGCCCACCCCGCCAAAAGGCCCGCTTCGCTTGCGAAACGGGCGCGAAAGGACGGCGCGGCGGCGGGGAGCGAGCGGACCTGGCAAAGTCCGTGAAACCTCCTCGATGGGGCGGCGTGAAAAACCACGTCACCCCGCTGCAAGAGCAAAGGCAACCTGAGAGGTAAGAGGTCAGACCCGTAACGCGGGGCCAACGGCCAGCCACCAGCTGGCGCCGTCCCCGCGGCCACGGTGCCGACGCGAGAACTTGGTATTGCAGACGTGTCCGCACCACGTCCGGCGAGCCGCCCCCGGCAGGGAGCGACCGAACCGGGCGCAGAGGCCTCACTCGAAAAATCCCGACCGGCAACGGTCAGGACGGTCCCGCCATGAGACCGAACCCTCCGCCTGCCGCGGAGAGTGGCGTCGGGAAGCACACCGCCCGCGAAAGCGAGCGCGCCCAAGCGTGTGTGACCGGGAAAGAGTGCGTGGCGAACACCCACCCCCAGATTCGGCCCCGGGACCGCAAGGTTCCGGGGCCTTATTTTTTTCGCATTCCCATCTCGTCGCGAAACGCTTCCACTGCCCGCGTCCGCCTTCCGTTTCGCCGCTCTCACCTCCACCATGCGCTTCCCCCGTCTCTTCTCCACCGCGCTCCTCGCGCTCGCCGCGACCGCCGCCCTCCCGGCAGCCGAAACGCCCGCCACCAAGGCCGCCCCCACCCCTTATCCGCTCATTCTGGGCCCTATTCGCCTCTGGGAAGGCGACGCCCCCGGCGCCCGCGGCCAACGCCCGCAGGACATCCCCACCCTCACTCCGTTCCCCGCCGACAAAGCCAAGGATACCGGCGCGTCCATGCTCGTCCTCCCCGGCGGCGGCTACGGCAGCCTCGCCGAACACGAGGGCACCGGCTACGCCGAATTCTTCGCCGCCCACGGCATCACCGCCTACGTCCTCAAATACCGCCTCGGCTCCAACGGCTACCGCCACCCGGTAATGCTCAACGACGCCGCCCGCGCCCTCCGCCTCCTGCGCACGTTTGCGAAACGCGACGGCCGCGACCCCGCCCGCATCGGCGTCATCGGTTCGTCCGCCGGCGGCCACCTCGCCTCGACCCTCGTCACCCACTTCGACGCCGGCCAACCCGCTGCCACCGACCCCGTCGAACGCGAGAGTTCCCGCCCCGACCTCGGCATCCTCTGCTATCCCGTCATCTCCCTCCTTCAGTTCGCCCACTCCGGTTCGCGCAAAAATCTCCTCGGCGACCAACCCGATCCCGCTCTCGTCAAATTTCTCTCGAGCGAACTCCAGGTCACCCAAGACACCCCGCCCTGCTTCCTCTGGCACACGGTCGAAGACAAATCGGTGCCCGTCGAAAACACCCTGCTCTTCGCCGCCGCCCTCCGCCAGGCCGGCGGCCTTCCGTCCGTCCACATCTACGAAAAAGGCTCGCACGGCCTCGGCCTCGGCCGCCCCGGCAAACCCGCCCCGCCCTGGGCCGACCAACTCCTCTACTGGTTTTCCGAACGGAAATTCACCCGGTGAGCTGATCCGCCCGCGTCCGGCATGAGCTCCGCGTCCGACCTCCTCGCCGCCGCGCTCCGGCTCGGCTGCGGCGTGCGTCAACTCCCCGCCGACGCCCTCCCCACCGTCCCCTGCGTGTTTTTCGCGAACCACTCGAGCCACCTCGACTTCGCGACCCTCTGGGCCGCCCTCCCGCCCGCCCAGCGCCGTCGCGTCCGCCCCGTCGCCGGCCGCGACTACTGGGAAAAAGGCCCGCTCCGCCGCTGGCTCGCCGGCCGCGTGTTTCGTGCCGTCCTCATCGAACGCCAAAAAGTCACCGTCGCCACCAATCCCCTCACGCCCATGGTCGACGCCCTCGACGCCGGCGCCTCGCTCATCGTGTTCCCCGAGGGCACCCGCAGCCCCGACGGACAAATCCAGCCCTTCAAGTCCGGCCTCCACCACCTCGCCCGCGCCCGCCCGACCACGCCCCTCGTCCCCATTTTCCTCGACAACCTGAACCGCATTCTCCCCAAAGGCGATTTCCTCCCGGTCCCGCTCGTCGCCACCCTCGCCGTCGGCGCCCCGCTCGCCTTCGACCCCGCCGAAGCCAAAACCGATTTCCTCGTCCGCGCCCAGCTCGCCCTCGTCGCGCTCCAACGCCCCTGACCCATGCTCGCGGATCGCGCCACCCTCCTCCTCGTCGGCGGCATCGTCGCCCTCCTCGCGCTCGCGAGCCTCATCACCGCCGTCCTGAAAAGCCGCCAGCCCGCCGGCACGCTCAACCCCGTCATCGCCAACCTCGACGCCCGCGTCCGCGCCTGGTGGGTGATGGTCGCGATCTTCTCCGCCGCCCTCTTCACCGGCGGACTCGGCTCCGTGATCCTGTTCGCGCTCACCTCGTTCTTTGCGCTGCGCGAATTCCTCACACTCACCCCCACGCGCCCCGCCGACCACCGCGCCCTCTTCTGGGCCTTCTTCGTCGTCGTCCCCCTGCAATACGTCCTCGTCGCCCAGCGCTGGTATGGCGCCTTCGCCATCTTCATCCCCGTCTACGTTTTCCTCTTCATCCCCATCCGCTGCGCCGTCGGCGGCGATGCCCGACACTTTCTCGAACGCACCGCCAAAATCCAGTGGGCCCTCATGGTCTGCGTGTATTGCGTGAGCCACGTCCCTGCGCTGCTGATGCTCGACATCCCCGGCTTCTCCGGCGCCAACGCCCGCCTCGTCCTCTTCCTCGTGCTCATCGCGCAGCTCAGCGACGTCCTCCAATACGTCTGGGGCAAACTCTTCGGCCGGCACAAAATCGCCCCCGTCCTCAGCCCCTCGAAAACTTGGGAGGGCTTCCTCGGCGGCATCCTCTCCGCCAGCGCGGTCGGCGCCGCGCTCTGGTGGGCCACCCCGTTCAACCCCTGGCAGGCCGCCGCGCTGTCGCTCGTCATCACGATCATGGGCTTCTTCGGCGGCCTCGTGATGTCCGCCATCAAACGCGACCGCGGCGTGAAAGACTACGGCAACCTCATCGAAGGCCACGGCGGCGTCATGGACCGCATCGACTCCATCTGCTTCGCCGCCCCCGTCTTCTTCCACCTCGTGCGCTACTATTTCACCTGAGCGCCATGGCCTCCGTCTACGACCTCAAGCCGGCCTTCCAAAACCTCCTGCGCCCGCTCACCCGCGCGCTCTTCGCCGCCGGCGTCACCGCCAACCAGGTCACCGTCGCCGCCGCGCTCCTCTCCGTCGCCGTCGGCGCGTGTATCGCCCTTTTCCCCACCGCGCGCTGGCCGCTCCTCGTGCTGCCCGCCTTCCTCTTCGTCCGCATGGCCCTCAACGCCGTCGACGGACTGCTCGCCCGCGAACACGGCCAAAAATCCCGCCTCGGCGCCGTCCTCAACGAAGTCGGAGACGTCGTCGCCGACACCGCGCTCTACCTCCCCTTCGCCCTCGTCCCCGGCTTCGACGCCCGGCTCGTCATCCTCGCCACCCTCCTCGCGATCATCACCGAACTCACCGGCCTCGTCGGCCTGCAAATCGGCGCGACCCGCCGCTACGACGGCCCCATGGGCAAGAGCGACCGCGCCTTCGCCTTCGGCCTCTTCGCCCTCCTTGCCGGCCTCGGCGTGCCGCTGGCGCCCTGGCTCACCCCCGCCCTCGGCCTCGTGCTTTTCCTGCTCGTCGTGACCATCGTCCATCGCGCCCGCCGCGCTCTCGCCGCGCCAGCCCATCCGCCTTTATGAGTGACGCCTCGCATCCCTACTTCGCGTCACCGGCCGCCCCGGCCCGCCCTCGCTCGCTCGTCACGCACGGCCTCGCCTTCGCGTGGGGACTCGCCGAAGCGACCTTCTTCTTCATCGTTCCCGACGTGCTGCTCACGCGCGTCGCCCTGCGCGACTTCCGCGCCTCCGTCATCGCCAGTCTCTGGGCCGTCGCCGGCACCCTCGTCGGCGGCACCGCCCTCTGGTTCGCCGCGCGCCACGACGCGACCCAATTTCTCCTCAACGCCTTCGACTGGATTCCCGGCATCTCCCGCGAACTCATCGTCCGCACCGCGCAGTCCCTCAACACCCACGGTCTCAGCGCGCTCGCCGCCGGCGCCGTGTCCGGCCAGCCCTACAAACTCTTCGCCGTCCACGCCGGCGCCCAGGAGCTCCCGCTGCTCGCCTTCCTCGCCGTCTCCGCCGCCGCGCGTTTCGCCCGCTTCACCCTCACCAGCACCGTCGTGTGGCTCGCCGGCCGTGTGTTGCGCCGCCAATCCGACGCCTTCCGCCTCAACCTCCACGCCTACGGCTGGTTCGTGTTCTACACCGCCTACTTCGTGCTCACACGCTAGTGGCCCCGTCCGCCCACGCCCTTTTTCGTCCGCCAACAGCCCGGCCGGCCGGCCATCCGCACCCGTCACCGCCTTCGGCCTTGCTTTCGTCCGCGGCGCGGCGCACTTTGGACCCTCTTTTTCCAACCAAGACAGCATCGTGCCAATGAACCAGAGCATCCGCAATATCGCCATTATCGCCCACGTCGACCACGGTAAAACGACCCTCGTCGACAAACTCCTCAAGGAAGGCGGCGTCTTCCGCGCCAACCAGCAGGTCGAGGAGCGCGCCATGGACTCCATGGACCTCGAAAAGGAAAAGGGCATCACCATCAAGGCCAAGAACACCTCCGTTCACTGGAAGGATAAGATCGTCAACATCGTCGACACGCCCGGACACGCCGACTTCGGCGGCGAGGTCGAGCGCGCCCTCCGCATGGTGGACGGCGTTCTCCTCGTAATCGATGCCTACGACGGCCCCCAGGCCCAGACCCGCTTCGTGCTCCGCAAGGCTCTCGCCCACGGCCTCAAGGTCGTCATCGTCATCAACAAGATCGACCGCGACAACGCCGAGCCCGCCAAAATGTATGACAAGGTGCTCGAACTCCTCATGGAGCTCAACGCCACCGAGGAGCAGTTCGATGCCCCGGTCGTCTACGGTTCCGGCCGCGACGGCTACATGATGTATCACCTCGGCGAGGAGAAGAAGGACATGTCCCCCCTCTTCCAGACCATCCTCGACCACATTCCGCCGCCGTTCGCCAAGCCGGCCGAACCGTTCCACATGCTCGTGTCCAACATCGATTGGAGCGACTACGTCGGCCGTATCGCCGTCGGCAAGATCCTCGGCGGCACCGCCAAGATCGGCGAAACCGTGTTCGTCGTCCGCCATTCGGATCACAAACGCGTCCGCGCCAAAATCACCAAGGTCTTCGAGTTCACCGGCCTCGGCACCCGCGAAACCGAAGAAGCCGTCGCCGGCAACATCGTCGGTATCTCCGGCTTCGAAGACGTCGACATCGGTGACACCCTCACCGCGTCCCCCGATGGTCATGCCCTCCCCTTCACCCAAATCGATCCGCCCACCCTCGAGATGCAGTTCTGCGTCAACGACGGCCCGCTCGTCGGTCAGGAAGGCAAGCTCGTCACCTCGCGCCAGCTCCGCGAGCGCCTCATGCGCGAGTTGAAGACCAACGTCTCCATCTACATCGAAGACTCCGACAAAGCCGGTATCTTCAACGTCAAGGCCCGCGGCGCCATGCAGGTCGCCGTCCTCGTCGAAACCATGCGCCGCGAGGGCTTCGAGCTCCTCGTCTCCCGCCCGACCGTGATCGAAAAGATCTCGGACGACGGCAAGCGCCTCGAGCCCTACGAGACCGTCTGGATCGAAGTCCCCGACGAGTGCGTCGGCTCGATCATGCAGAATCTCGCCAACCGCAAGGGCCTCCTCACGAACATGGAGAAGCTCCCGCACACCACGATGATCGAAGCCACGATCACCACGCGTGGGCTCATCGGCATGGAAATCGACGTCGTCAACGCCACCTCCGGCCGCGGCGTCCTCAGCCACTTGTTCAAGGAATACGGCCCCTACGCAGGCGAAGTGCTCACGCGCATCACCGGCACGCTCATTGCGACCGAAGCCGGCGAGACCACCACCTACGCGCTCGTCATGGTGCAGGAACGCGGCAAGCTCTTCGTCGGCCCCGGCGAACAGGTCTACGAAGGCATGATCGTCGGCGAGAATCCCCGCAACGAAGACATCGCCTGTAACGCCGTCCGCGAAAAGGCCCTCACGAACTTCCGTTCCCAGGGTTCCGGTGTCGCGACGGGCCTCACGCCCGCCTCGAAGCTCTCCCTCGAGCGCGCGATCGAATACATCGCCGCCGACGAACTCGTCGAGGTCACGCCGAAGAGCCTGCGTCTCCGCAAGCGCATCCTCAACAACGCCGCCCGCCAAAAGGCGATGAAGTCCGGCAAGTAAGCCGACCCGTCCTCCTCCTTGGGCCGCCCCTCACCGGGCGGCCCTTTTTTTCGTCCGGCCCGCGCGGGCCTGATCCGCTCCCAACGTCCCGTATGTTTCAGCCTTTGCCTTTGGAGGCCC
>CAJAYO010000673.1 GCA_903948415.1 uncultured Opitutia bacterium
CCGATCACCGCGGGCATGATGATCACGATCATCAGCGGCGCGAGATAGCTCTGCGCCTCTTTGTAGCTCTTGGCGAAAAGCGAAATGGTAAACGCCACCGCCGCGAACAGTACGGCCACGGGCAGCACCATCGCGAGCACCCCCACGAGGCCGAGGGGATCGATCATCGGCATCAGGGTGTTCGCCGCGGTTTTCGCGGGACCGGCGGCCTGCGCCATCTTCGCGGCTCCGCCCCCTGCGAACATCGCGCCCGCCACGAACGCCGTCGTGCCCATCGAGACCAGCATGAACCCCATCGCCGACAGCGAGCCGGTGAGCACCATGAGAAATTTTCCGAGCACAATGTCCCCGCGCGCGACCGGACTGCACAACAGCGTCTCCATCGTGCCGCGCTCCTTTTCGCCCGCCGTCAGGTCCATCGCGGGATACATCGCCCCCGTAAAACAGAGAATGATGATCAGATAGGGCACGATCCCACCGACCAGGTTGCCGCCGACTTTCTCCGGCGGCGCCACGTTCTCGCGGCGAAAATCGAACGGCTTCACCAGCGTCGCGGGCAGCGCCTTTTCCGCCAGGCGCTCGGTCACGGTCCGCTCGCGCAGTTCCCGGAAAAACTGCTCCAGCCCATCCACCCCGAACTTGGACTTCAGCTCCCCTTCGTAGTGATAGATCATCACCGTGGGCGCAGCGCCGGACCTGAGCCCCGCTTCAAAACCCGCGGGAATCCGCACCGCCGCCCGGATCTTTTTGTCCGCGATCCGCTGCTTCCAATCCTCCGTGGCGGCGACAACCTTGACCGCCTTCGACTCCTGCAACCGCGCCACCACCCCGGGTGAGTCCGCCCCGTCGAGAATCACCACCATCGGCGTTTCCTCGCGGGCCTTGTTGATCACCTTGGAGGCGATCGTGCCGAACCCGAACGTCATCAGCGGCATCACCAGCGTGGGAATGACGATGATCGAAATCAGCGTGCGCCGGTCGCGCAGCGAGTCCTTCAGTTCCTTCAGGTAAACCGTGCAAATAATCTTCCAGTTCATGGTGTGCCCTCCCCGCCGACGATCTTCACAAAAATCTCCTCCATGTCCTGTTCTCCATGGGTCGCGCGCAATCCCGCCAGCGTGCCCTCGGCGAGCAGTTTTCCGCCATGGATGATCCCGATGGTGTCGCAGAGCTTCTCTACCTCGCTCATCACGTGCGTCGAATAGATCACCGTCTTGCCGCGGTTCCGGCACTCGCGCACGAATTGTACGATCGCCCGCGCCGTCATCACGTCGAGGCCCAGCGTCGGCTCGTCGAAGATCATCACCGCCGGATCGTGAATCAGCGTCCGCGCGATGGAGGTCTTCTGTTTCATGCCGGTGGAAAATTTTTCGCAGCGGCGGTCGAGGAACTCGTGCATGTCGAGGTCGTCGGCGATCCGCCGGGTGCGCGCGCGAATGTCCGCGTCGGACAGGCCGTTGAGCTGGCCGAAATAGGCGATCATCTCGCGCGCCGTCAGGCGGCCGTAGAGCGCCGTGCTCGCGGCGAGAAAGCCGACGTTGGCCCGGACCTTCTGCGCGTCGCGCACCACATCGAAGCCCGCGATCGTCGCGCTGCCGGACGTCGGCTGCAGCAGCGTGGCGAGCAGGCGGAGCGTGGTCGTTTTCCCCGCCCCGTTGGCGCCGAGCAGTCCGTAAATCTGCCCGGGCTCGACGCGGAACGTGATGTCATCCGCCGCGCGGATCTCGCCGCGTTTCTTATCTCGGAAAGTTTTGGTGAGATGGCGGGTTTCGATCATGGCGGGGAAAAAAAGAAAACCCGGAGGAGCGCCCCGCTGTTACCCAGGATGCAGAACGGCTCCCGGACGCCCAGCACCGGGCGCGCCGGCGCTGCCCTCACGCCCCGCCGGCCGGCAAAGCCGACGCGCGGCCACGGCCCGGCCAGCCCGAGGCGGGCTGCGGGGGCATCCCGCGGGATATCGCCCCCTTCCGTGCTCTGCGCGGCGTCGGTCGCCGCCCCGCGAGACCACGCCACCCGGGTCAAGGCAAACGGACGCCCGAGGCCCCGCCCCCACCTCACCGTGCGGCCCGTAACGGACCACCGCGGCTTCGCCCGATCGCGGCGCAACGCGGCGTCGACGAGGACATCAGGGCTGAGGGCGGCTTCCATGGCGGAGCCACTACACCCGCCGCGGGTTCGGAGCGCAAACTTTGGCCAATCGGCCGGCGGCGGAGGCTGAGCGGCGCGCAGCTTGTCAGAGCCGCCCCGCTCCGCGTAGCGTTCCACCCGTGCATTCCCCCATCGTCGTCGTCGGCAGTTTTAATCAGGATCTCACGTGGACCTGCCCGGAATTCCCGGCTCCGGGCGAGACCATCGTGGGCCGCTTCCAGACCGGCCCCGGCGGCAAAGGCGCCAACCAGGCCGTCGCCGCCGCCCGCGCCGGCGGCGCCACCGCATTCGTCGGCGCCCTCGGGGCCGACGGGTTTGGCCGCGAAGCGGAGACGTTTCTCCGCTCGGAGGGCATCGCGCTGCACCTCGCGCGCAAAAAGCTTCCCACCGGCAACGCCGCCATCCTCGTCAACCGCCGCGGCGAAAACCAGATCATCATCGCCCTCGGCGCCAACGCCGCCCTCGCCCCGCGCGATGTGCCGGCCGCGCTCGTCCGCCACGCCCGCGTCGTCGTCTGCCAACACGAGACCAACCTCGCGCTCAACGCCCACGTTTTCCGCACCGCCCGCCGCGCCGGCGTCACCACCGTGCTCAACCCCGCGCCGATGCGCGCCGACTTCGACGACCAGATCCTCGATTTGACGGACGTGCTCGTGCCCAACGAGACCGAGTTCGTCGCCCTCGTGAACCGCCGCGGTTTCACGGAGAAAAAACTTTCCACCCTGGCCGACCACGACCTGCACGAACTCTGCCGGTCCTTCGACGTGCCCACGATCATCCTCACCCTCGGTGCGCGCGGCTGCTTCGTCTCGCAGTCGCGCGGCCACCTGTCCATCCCCGCCCATCCCGGCCTCAAGGTCGTCGACACCACCGGCGCGGGCGACGCGTTTGTCGGCGGCTTCGCGGCCGGCCTCGTGCGCTTCGACGGCAACATCGCCGCCGCCGCGCGTTACGGCAACGCCGCCGCCGGGCTCTCCGTCACGAAATTCGGCACGGCGCCCTCGATGCCGGCGCGCCGAGACATCGACCGACTCCTCAAACGCGCGGGCCGCCCCGCCTCCGCCTAGCGCCGCCTCGTGGCCCGCTTCGCCCGCTTGGACTTCTTCGGCCGGCCGATCCTTCGCCGGCTCAAGCCGCATCGCCACCGCCCCGCCGGATCGCGGATCACCGCCCTGTTGGCTCCGCCCATCGTGCGGACCGCCCCGACCACCGCGCCACCCTTCGCCGCGCACTTTTGCAGACTCGCGCGCCCATTCTCGACCGTCAGGTAAACCCGCCGCTGTGCCGGCAGGTCCTGGTTTTCACCCCGCGGGCACCGTCCAGCTCGTCCACCCAAGGCTTCCGGCCCGGTTCTTTTTCAAGGGCGAATCCAAAATGCTTCGCCCCCCGCGGCAGCAAGGCCCACTCCTGCCCTGCCGCCCGCGCCCGGGTGGGCGTGCCGGATATCCCCGCGACCGCCCCCTCCCTCGGCGACGCTCGTCGTCCGGGCCGACCGCGGCCCGCCGTCCGTCTTACGGCAGCTCCGCGATGCTCAGAATCATGGCCGCCGCCAGTTCAAAATCTTTCACCGCCTGCGTCTTCTCCACATCCGTCCACTCGTCGAGCGAGTGACCGCGGCCGCCCTTGTTGCCGGAGTTGCGCGCCACGGCGAACGCCGGGATGCCGAGGCTGATCGGCATGTTCGCATCCGTGCTGCTCGTCTCCCACACGGGCACCTTGTCGAACACCCCCATCGTCGCCGCGATCTGGCGCAAGACCGGCGAATCCGGCGACGTCGTGCCCGACGGACGGTCTCCGATGAGCTTGATGTCGGCCGTGATCTTCCCGTTCGCGGTCGAGCGCGTCGCATTTTCCGTCTCGACCGCGGCGGCCACGATGGCCTTGAACTTGGCGTCGATCTCCTTGAGCGCCACCGGGTCGACCGCGCGCATGTCGATCTCCATCGCCGTCTCAAACGGAATCGAGTTCACCGACGTGCCGCCCGAGACGATCCCGACGTTGTAGGACACCTTCGGCTTTTTCGGCACGACCAACTGACCGAGGCGCGCGATCGCCTCGCCCATCGCAAAGGCCGGACTCACGTTGCCGAAGGCGCCCCAGCTGTGCCCGCCCGGCCCCTTGAACGTGACCCGGTAGCGCAGGCTCCCGAGACCGGAATTCGTGACGATGTCGAGATTGGCGCCGTCGACCGTGATGAACCGTTTGATCTTATCCTTCCACGGCCCCTGCGTGAACAGATAGCGCACGCCGCGCAGATCGCCGGGCCCCTCCTCGCCGACATTGCCGATGAACAAAATATCGCCCGCCGTCTCGACCTTGCCGTCGCGCATCGCGCGGATCAGGGCCAGCAGAAACGCGAGCCCGCGCGTGTCGTCGCCGATCCCCGGCGCGACGAGGCGCGTCCCGGAGCGTTTCACTTTCACGTCCGTGCCCGCCGGAAACACCGTGTCGAGGTGCGCCGCCACCGCGAGGAGCGGCACCGCGCCGCCGGACTTGCCGCGCCGCAGGCCCATCACGTTCCCCTCGGCGTCCATCTCCACGTTCTCCAGGCCGGCGTCCTTGAGCATCGCCAAATAGGCCTGCGCCCGCGGACCTTCGCCAAACGGCGGCGCCGGAATTTCCGTCAACTGGATGAGCTCGTTCACGAACCGCTCAAAATCGCGGTCAAACGCCCCCACGGCGGCGCGAAAGCGGGGATCGCCGACCACGTTTCTCGCCAGGGCGTTTTCCGCGGGCGTCGCGCTCTGCGCCGCGGCACCGGGGCCGATGGCCAGCACCAGGCACGAAATGATCAAGCCAAAGGTCGGGCTCACCCGACCCAACCGGAACAGGGAAAAAAGCATGGCAGGAGTCAGGTGGTGCGAAGGAAAATCACAAGCCCGGGGAAAGCCGAGGTCGCGCCATCCGGGCGATCTGGCCGGACTCCGCGGGTGTAGCGCCTCCGCCCCTTGCGCCTCTGGTCTCTCCGCCCCGTGCCCTCCCCGGACTCTCTTCCGCAACGCATAGCCATCTTTTCCCAAAATCCGCCGAGCCTTTGCCCGGCAAAGCGGGCACCCTCACCGCCCGACCGTCGCCGGCGGCTCCCGCCCCACCACCGTCTCCCCCCTTTGCGCGAATGACTCCGTCCGCCCCGTTGCCCTTCTTTGC
>CAJAYO010000674.1 GCA_903948415.1 uncultured Opitutia bacterium
CCCAAACCGGGCGTCGACCACTTCGAGGGAGGGCTGCCCGTCCGCCGCGGCGAAGCGCGGCACCTTCGCCTGCCCGGGGCCTCGCTCCTGAGACGGTCGCCGGCCACCGTGATCGCGAGCGCCAAGCCGGGCCGAAGCTCGTGGGCGCGAACGCGGAACGCCAACGTCGCCGCCGGACGCAAGCGCCACTGCGGTCCCGCCGCACCCGGGCTCGTCAACGCCACGCTTCACCGCCACGCTGCCGACATGCACCGGTTCTCCTTCGCCGTCGTCGTCCTGTTGGGCCTGTGGGGCGCCCAGGCCTTGGCGCAGCCAAACCTGAACGACGTTCCGGCGGATCTCGTCGTGCCGGTCACCGGGTCGGGTGCGCCCGCGCCCGGCCTGCGCGTGCGGGCGACGACCGCGGGCTGGGAGGGCACCGGCGTGCACCACACCCTCTACCTTCCGCCCGATTGGCGGCCGGAAATTTCCCTGCCGGTCATCGTCGAATATGCCGGCAACGGCGGCTATGCGAACCGGCTCGGCGACGTGAGTGATGGCTCGGTCGAAGGCGGTGTGCTCGGCTACGGCCTGAGCGCGGGCCGGGGATTTCTGTGGCTCGTCCTGCCGTTCGTGGAGCGCGACCCCGCGCCCGCTCGCAACACGGCAAAGTGGTGGGGCGACGTGGCGGAGACGAAGCGCTACTGCCTCGCCACGGTGCGCGACGTGTGCCGTCGCTTCGGCGGCGATCCGCGGCGCGTCGTGCTCGTGGGCTTCTCGCGCGGCGCCATCGCGTGCACCTACCTCGGCCTCCACGACGACGAGATCGCGCAGCTCTGGTGCGGGTTTCTCGCGCACAGTCACTTTGAGGGGGAGTTCAAACATCCCGCACCCGATCAAGCGGCGTGGCCGGAACGCCTCCGGCGCATCGGCCCCCGGCCGCTCTTGGTCAGCCAGGAGGTCAGCACGGCGAAAACCGCGGCGGCGATCGCCTCGACCGGCATCGCGGGCGACTTCACGTTCGTCGACTTCCCGTTCCCCAACCACTCGGCGCGCTGGGCCCTCTGCGATGTGCCGCTGCGTCAAACCGCCCGCGCCTGGCTGCAACGCGTCGTCCGCGAAAAACCGTAACGTTCCGCCGGCCCGCTCCCATGCTGATCCGCGCTCTGCTTGTTTGGCTTCTCATCGCCGGCGGTGAAGTCATTCACGGGGCGTTGCGCATCACGTTCCTCAATCGTCCGCTGGGCGACCGCCGCGCCCGGCAGGTTGGCGTCTGCACCGGCTCCGCGTTGAATTTCGCCCTCACGTGGCTGACGCTGCCGTGGATCGGAGCGGTGACGACCGCGGAGTTGCTGGCCGTCGGAGGACTGTGGCTGGCGTTGATGCTGGCCTTCGATGCCGGATTTGGCCGGGCGGTGTTTCACTTCCCGTGGAAGCGCATCGCCCGCGATTTTGACCCCCGCGCCGGCGGCTGGCTCGGTTTCGGCATGGCGCTCCTCTTCCTCTCGCCGCTGGCGGCGGCGGGGCTGCGTCGGGCACTGGCGTGAGGCGGGCGGTCGGAGCGTCTACGGCGTGACCCGCTCGGCTTCGCCCATGGTCTCACCCGTGGCAACCTTCCCTTTCCCGCGATAAAGAATGGCCGGGCGAACAGTGAAACCGATGTCCCTCGACGGGTCGGAATTCACGCGAACGACCAGGGCGGCGCCCTGCGCCGTGCACCGGTCCATGAACTCCGCACTTGCTCCGTGCGACCGGGGGCGGGCACTGTAAACCCGTTCATTTCCACGACCACTCCCACGATGCCCCATCCGCCCTGCCCTGCCTGCACCCTCGAAGATGTGCTCAGCCACTCCGATCACTGGGAGTGCGCGACGTGCGGGCACGAATGGCCCAAAGCGGCGGCGGCCGAGGTGGCCCGCATCGTGAAAGACGCCCACGGCAACGTGCTCGCCGACGGCGATACCGTGACGTTGATCAAAGACCTGAAGCTGCGCGGCGGATCCGGCGTCCTGAAAGGCGGGACCAAGGCCAAGAACATCCGCCTCGTGGACGGTGACCATGAAATTGACTGCCGGATCGACGGGACCGCCATGGCCCTCAAGGCGTGCTTCGTGAAAAAGGGCTGAGGCGGCCGCCGGCCGCCGGCCCGAACTCAGCGTTCGTCCCGGGCGACCGGACGCGACGTATCCGAGATCCACTCACTCCAGGAGCCGGCGTAGAGCGCCGAACCGCCGAGGCCCGCGTGCTCCATCGCCAGCAGATTGACGCATGCGGTGACGCCCGAGCCGCATTGGTGGATCACCTGGTCCGGCCGCCACGGGCCCAGCAAGGCGGCAAATTCCCCGCGCAACTCCGCCGGCGAACGCATCGTCAGGTCGGGATTCAGGTTCAATTTGAAGAACCGGTTTACCGCGGCGGGAATGTGGCCCGCGACGCGGTCGATCGGCTCCGTCTGCCCGCGATAACGCTCGGGCGCCCGCGCATCGACCACGAGACCGCCGGCGCGGGTGGTGGCGTCGAGCACGTCGGCCGTGCTGCGCTGCCTCGTGGACTCCTGCCGGGCCACGATCTTTCCGGGCACACGCGGCGATGGCACGTCGGCCGTGATCGGACCGCCCTGCGCGATCCATTTCGGCCAGCCGCCGTCGAGCACCCCCACGCGGGTCAGCCCGATCCAACGCGCCAACCACCACAGTCGCGCGGCATATTGGCCCCCCACGTCGTCGTAAGCCACGATCTGCGTGGTCTCATCCACGCCGTGCCGGCCGAGGAAGTCCGCGAAGGCGTCGGCCACCGGCAACGGATGCCGGCCATTCGCCCCCGTCTTGACCCCCGCGAGGGCCGTCTCGACCGGCGCAAAAAACGCCCCCGTAATGTGGCCCTCGCCATAGACCCGCGCACCGCGCCCGTGGTCGGCCAGATCATGGCGGCAATCGAACACGACCCAATCGGGGCGCTGAAGATTTTCGAGCAGGCGGGCCGGTGCGATCAACATGCGTCCACGCTGGACGGGCTTCGGCGGCGGGGAAAACAACTTTCGGACGCCCGCCACCTCGGCCGAAGAACGCGGCCCCGCCCGTTTCGCGCCCACCCGCCTCGCCGCCTGCGCCGGCTCAACGCCGCGGCCGGCGGCGAGTTCGCGGTTCACGAGCGGCGCCACGCGGGTGCCGCGAAGTTCGATGGCCCGCATGATTTGACGGTGGGTCAACGCGCCGTTGTCGAGCAGCACCGTCAGTCCCGCCAGACCGCCGAGCAGACGATACGCGGAAAGCACTTTTTCGGCGACGCCCTCGGCCCCACCGACCAACCGCGCCCCGGCCGGACTGCATTGCGCGTCAAACTGCGGTCGGGTCGGCGGCGCCCGCCGCGTTCCCGGCCGATCCGGCCAAAGGTTTCCCGGTAGGCCGGCCAGAAGGTCTCCGCCGCCCGCGCGCTCGTCTCCGCCAAAAAACCGATGGGGTGGACGCCGACGGTGAGTTTTTCCGGAGCGGGCCCCGCCCGCGCGCCCGTCTCGCGGTAGCGGTCGATCAGGCCGCGGAATTGCGCCGGCTGCCCGCCGATGATCGCGACCGCCCGCACGACCTTTCGGGAAGTCGACACGTTGTTGGCCAATCCCGGCCGGGCGGGATGGCCCGAAGCGCGCGCCGCGTCGCGAACCGCGGTTCTCCGGTTCCGTGGTTGCCGTGCGCTTCAACGGGATCGATCGGGGAACCGGAGGAAGGGCGCGACCAAGGGAGAGTGATCGACGCTGTGATCGCACCGGGAAACCCGGAGCGCCACCGTGGCCCTGCGGGTGATGACGACGCACACCCGCTGCGGCGGCACGCGCATCCCGCGAATCGAGCCTGATCATACGGATCGGCTTTATCTCGAAAAACCCGGCGCGTAGTGGCGGGCCCTCGGCTCCTGCCACGATACGGGCCCGGACATGGAGTTCCTCGACATCGCCTCCTCCAGGGTC
>CAJAYO010000675.1 GCA_903948415.1 uncultured Opitutia bacterium
CAACCGGCTGAACGACAAGATCGACGCCTCGCCCGTACTGGTGGACCGGGAGCTCTTTCTCCGCGGCCACGACTACCTCTACTGCCTCGCCGAAGGCTGATGCCCGTTCGCTTTCGCGATGAGATTCACGCGATGGGTAGGAGCCTGCTTGCAGGCGATGGCTACGACCTGAATCGCCTGCCAGCCGGCTCCTCCCTTCCGGCCGATTGGCCTCAACGTAATCGCGAATCGGAATCAGCCACCGGCGCGCCCGCTCAGTAGGTCAACCGGGCGCCCACGCGAAACGTCCGCGGTTCGCCGTATTGAAACGTGCTGTTGAGGTAGCGCCGGTCGGCGGCGTTGCGCACATTGAGGTGAAAATCCACCGGCACGCCGCCGAGCTTCGTCACGTAGCCGGCGAGGAAATCCACGAGGGCCACGGCGTCGCTTTTCACCGGCACCGTCCAACTCGGATGCACATAGGTCTCGCCCAGCGCGGTCACGCCGCCGCCCACATAGGCCCCGCGCAGCGCCCCCGTCGTGAACGTATATTTGTTCCACAGGCTGACCGTGTAGCGCGGCACGGATTCCAAGTGCGAGCCGATCTCCCGCGGCTCGGCGGGATTGGTGATTTCGTTCTTCTGAAAGAAATAACTGCCGCTCAGCAGCACTTGGTAATTCAACCGGGGCGTCCACACCCACTCCGACTCGACTCCCCGCGTGCGCGTCTCGCCGGCCGCGATCCGCACCGTCCCGCCCGGCAGCTGGTAAAGCACCTGGTTGACCGTATCGATATCGAGCCGCGAGGACTCCCCGTTCGAAAAATAGCTGACCGTGCCGAGCAGACGCCCCTCGCCGAGGTCGAGCTTGGTGCCGACTTCCCAGCCCTTGCCGAGCAGATCGGCCGCGAGAAACCGCGTCGGAATCACCGCCGGCGGACGATAGCCCGCCGCGGTCGGATCGCCTTGGCTCGCGCGGATCGCCGCGAGGTCGGCCGACTGCTGCCGCTGCGGCACAAAGGTCTTGCTGATGCTCGCATAGAGGCTGAGCGGCGGCGCCAGCCGCACGAGCGCGCCGAATTGCGGCAACACCTTCGTCGTCGCAAAATCCTCGTCCTTGCCGTCGCGATTGTCGTCCGTCGGCCGGTGGTTCACGATGCGCCGGCCGCCGACCAGCGTGCGGAGGCGGTCGCCGAAGAACGAGGATTGGAGCACCCCGTAGGCCGAATTCGAATGGCCGCCCCCCTTGCGGATCACGCCCGGCTCGTTGTAGCCGGGGCCGTATTGGTCCCGGAGCAGCTGGAGCAGACTGGGAAGGGGGCCCGTGGTCGGGTTGTAAGTAAAAATCCGTGACGTCGCGACCGTGTTGGCGCTGATCACATCCTTGGCGCCGTCATGCTGCACGCCGACGAGCAGATCGTGTTTCCCGGCCGCGCGCAGATCGAGTTTGGCGGCGGCCTCCACCCGCGCGGAAAAGATCACCCCACCGGGCTTGAAGTCCGAAATGGAACTGCGCAACCGCTGGCCGGCCACCGGGCGCAGGCCGTTGAACTCGCGGCGCATGCGGTTGCTGTCCACCTGCTGGAAAATCCCCCGCACCGCGAGCGCCCGCGACGCCACCCACTCGCCTTCCAGCGTCGTCGTCTGGTTCATATAGTTGTCGCGGCCGTCGGGACCGTTGTAGTTAAACGAATCGCTCGGAAAGAAATCGCGCGAAAACACCCCGGGATACTGCGCGACATTGGCCCCCAGCGTGCGCGCGATAAACGCGTCCACCGTCTCGGGCGCCGTGCGGGAGTTGACGATCGGCTGGCCGGCGGGATTCAGCACCGCGCCGCTCTCCACCTGCGGATAGCTGGCCGGCCGCGCGAGACCGACTTTGTCGAAGAGCTGGATCGCCTCGCGGTCGCGTTGCTGGAACAGCGGGTGGCTGATCACCGTATGGGGCCGCCGGCCCGCTTCGCGGTCGAGGTTGCTGTAGCGCGCCGTCAACGTCAGGCGGTCGGTCGGTTTCCACGTCAGGCCCGGGCTGAAGAAGCGCTCGCGCGTATACATGAAGTCGATCTCGCTCTGCTCATCGGTGACGCCGTAGACAAAACTGTAGGCCAGCTTGTCCTTGAGCAACGGCGCGGCCGTGCGCACGACGGCCCGTTTGTGCGAGAAAGAACCATAGCTCACGTCCACCGAGTGCTGCGGCACGAAACTCGGCTTCAGTTTGATCAGGTTGACCGTGCCGCCGGGATTGGAGACGCCCGCGAACACCGCATTGGGCCCCTTCACCACTTCGATGCGGTCCACATCGTAAAGCGTGAGCCCGTTGCCGGCCGGCAGCCCGTTCACAAACTGCGGACCCGTGTAGCCCCGGATCAAAATCTGGGTCTCGTCCTTGACGTGCAGCGACACCGAACTGGCCCCGCGCAACACATCCACCAATTGGTTGCCCGCTTGGTCGGCGATCAGTTCCTGCGACACGATGCTGATGTTCAGCGGCGTGTCCTTGATCAGGCCGGCGGTGCCCGTGCCGGTCACCGCCGAACCGGCCCGATAGCCGTGGTCCTGCGGGCTCCGCACTTCAAACGGACTCAGGAGAATCTTTGCGTTCTCGGCCGCCGTCGGTTGGGGCGGAACCGTCTGCCCGCCGAGGCGGACCGCGGTCAAGGTACCCCACACGAGTAGACTGGTCGCAAGCGCTCGGCCGGTGATCTGGGTGAACGACATATTGCTCCAGCTAAGGCCGCACTTGAGCGGCGGGCGAGAAAAAGTTGCCGAACCTTCAACGTCGCCGTCCGCGCCTCGCATCGCCGGCCGAAACCCGCCGCGAACCGTCCCGGAAGGATCCGGCCAGCTACCCGGAAGGATCCCGGAAGGATCTCGCCAGCTTCCCGGCAG
>CAJAYO010000676.1 GCA_903948415.1 uncultured Opitutia bacterium
CACCCACGAACCCGAGGGCCCACAGGTAGCGCCCCAAGTGCCCGAGGATCGGATGAAAGGTGGGCGGGTTGGTCATCGGAGGATCTCCCGTCTTTGCGCGACGCGCGTTGCCGTGGCGTCGTCCGGAACCTCAGCCCCTGCAGCCTTTTCGCCGGGACGGGAGTGATTCGGTCGCGGCCCGCGAGGGCAAGAGCCGTCGGACAGGCCGTTCCTCTTCCTGGCGCCGGAGCGCCCACACCGAGGGGGCTGGCCTGCGTCCAAGGCCAACGCGCGGTGTGCGCCGATGGGTTCTGGGGTCAGCCGGTGGGTCGCAATCCGGAGCGGAGCCCAGGGGCGATCGGAAGCGGGCTTCACGAATGACGGGGTGTGGTTCACGGTGCCGCGGGCTCGGGTTGCGGTGCACGGCTCGCGGGTGACGGGCCACCGCCCTCCGCCACGCTCGGATACTTGGGCGCCTCGCCGTGCTTGGCCCGCAGGGCGTTGATCTCGCGCTTGAGCTCAAGCACGCGGCCCTCGCGGCCGAGGGTCGCGCCCTGCCAGCGGCGCAATTCCTCCAGTTTAGCCGCGAGATTTTCCGCCGCCGCCTTCTGCTCGGTGATGTCGCGGATGACGGCGGTGAAGAATTTCTGCGGCCCAATCTGCCACTCGGACAAGGACAGGTTCAGCGGGAATTCGCTGCCGTCCTGGCGGCGCCCCTCGGCCTCCATCGTGGTGCCGATGATATGGTGCGGTCCGCCGGCCAGTACGCGCGCCATGCCGGCATCGTGGTGTTCGAGATGGCGGGGGGGGATCAGGAGGCGGAGGGATTGGCCGAGGATTTCGCGGGCCGGATAGCCGAAGATGCGCTCGGCCCCGGGATTCCAGGCGATGATCTGGCCCGCGCTGTCGGCACTGACAATGGCGTCGGAGATCGAGTTGACCATGACCGCATAACGGGCTTCGCGTTCGCGCACGGCCGCATGCACCCGTTTTTGATCCTCCATCGCGCTGACCAAGGCCTGGCGGGAGAGTTCGGCCAGCGCGGCGTCGGATTCGTGGACGACAGCCGCCTGCTTGAGCTCCGTGATGTCGCGCGCGATGCCGTAAAGGCCAATGATGGTTCCGTCGTCGTCGCGGATGGGATACTTGCGATTGTCCACCCAGCCTTTCCGTCCCGCCTTGTCCACGGTGGGCTGGATTTCCCGGGCGATGGGCAGGCCTTCGAAAATCTGCTTCTCAAGGCGGTAGTAACAATCGGCGAGTTCCTCGGGAAAAACGTCGTAGTCGGTTTGGCCGATCAGCTCGCTCCAATGTTTGGCCTCGGGGCAAAGAGAGACGATGGTTTGACTGGCGCCGGTGAAGACATGGTTGCGGTCCTTGAAATAAACGTAGTCGTCGGTCCCTTCCATGATGGCCCGGAAATTGATCGCGGCGGCGGTATCGGCGATGGTGCGCTTCAAGGTTTTTGCATCCTGCAGCAACAGATCCAAACTCACGCCGTCCGGGCCGGTCGCTTTGGTGAACGAGGCCTTGATGCAACGGATTTTGCCGTTGGCTTGCCGGAGCCGGACATTGAGCACGCCGGCCCGGCGGGGATCGTCCGCCGAAAAGAGGGCGTGGGTGAGTTCGGCGTCGTCGGGATGAAACAGCTGCGGCAGGGCGACCTTGCCCGACAGGAAGTCGGCCGGGGGGAAACCGAGCATGGCTTCGAGTTCGCCGGAGGCCGACAACACGGGCAAACGACCCGCCAGCGTCAGGCGGAGCAGGGCGACCATCACAGCCTCTCCGGTGGGTGTCTTCATAGGGAGGTTGGCCTGATTCGGATGGTCGGACGGAGGAAAGCGGAGGCCGGGTGGAGGGGAGGACTCATCCAATCCGGTGCGGGACCGGAGTAGCGTGGAGGCTCGCCCAGACGACGAGCCAAATCGTTCACTTCGCTCGTGAGTTCCTGAACGCGGTCCGCGCGGTCCAGCATGACAGCCCGCCAGCGCTTGAGCTCGGCCAGTGGGTGCGCGATCACGATTTCCGGGCGTTGGCGCAGGGCGATCGCTGCCTGCCGCTGCTCGTTCGCGCGTTCGGTGCGCGGGTGCGCGGCGATCGCGTCCGCCAGGCGGTTGAGCGAGGTCAGCCGGGCCTGGCTGGAGGCACCGGCTTTCTGGGTCAGTTCCGCCGCTGGCTGGCGCAGGGCGCGGGTCAGGCGCAGAAGGCGCCCGCAGGCGCTCACGCGGGCCAGCAATTCGCGGTTGGCCATGGGCCGGGCGATATCGCCATCCGCGCCCGCGTCGAGGCCGTCCGATGGGTTTTCCGTCGTGCGATCCGAATCCGACACCAGCACCACGAAACAATTCTGGGCGGCCGGGTCCGCTTTGATCCGACGGCAGACCTTGACCCCGTCGTTTCCCCCCAGATCGCGATCGAGCAACACCAAATCCGGGACGCGCACCAAGATGCTCTGCAACGCTTCCTCCCCGTTGGTCGCCTGGGCCACGGTGTCGCCCTCTTTTTCGAGGAGGCGCGCCGCGCCCAGCCGGAGCTCGGGGTCGTCATCCACCACCAGAATGCTGACCTCGGCTGGATTGCGGCGAATCATCGGGGTGGGGAGGAGGTCGTGGGCGCCGTCGTGGAGGGGGTGGGCCGGGGTGAACAGGGTGCGGAGGGCGGGGCGTGGCGAGGATGGGGGAAGTGTTTTTTGGGTAAGGGGGACAATAGCGGCGGGTGAAGGTGGCATCCGCGTCGTGCGCGACGGAGACCTCGACTTGATTTCAAGCACCTTGGTCGGCGCGAATTTTTTTTGCAACCCGCGCAAATGGGCGGCCGGGCGCGCAGGGAGGGCACCTTGGCCAGCGTGGCGGCGAGTTCCGCGTTTCTGGCCCGCAATCCCCGCGTGTGCGGCGCGATCCGGGCAAACGCCTCCACCCAGGCCGGGAGTGCGCGGTTGGTGAGGGGGCCCGGAACCTTGCGATCCGCGCCAGCCTTGAGACCGGTGACCCGCTCGGCGATTGGGGTGTGGCAGCCGGAAATGATCGCGACCAGGCCGGCCGCGGAACGTGGGCTGGTTTTGATCCGACGGCACAGCGCCCAGCTGTCGCGCGCGGACCAACGTGGCCGCGACGGCGGCGAGCCATTGAGCGGGAAAACGCGCGGGCTCGGCGAGGCGGCGACGCAGGCGCTAGACCGCGAGCTCGCTGGCCTGAAGCTCCTCGGCGGCGGGTGGCCTGCAACGCGGCGGCCGCGCGCAAGCGTTTTTCGTCGTCGGCTTTTCGCTCCGGAATGGGTGGCGGTCCGTTCGCGCACCCGCACCTCCAGCTGGTCCGGGAGCAGAAACGTCGGCATGCCCCGCCCGGCGAGCACTCGGCCCAGCCATCGCACCTGCGGGCTGATGTGCACCGGTTAGTAGTGACAGAGCGTGGCCTTCCTTGCCGCATCGCTGCGGCAAGCCGTCGGCCCCGTCCGCCGTAGCGCTGCTCCCGATACGGATATTTTTCCCTGCCATCGTCGTCGGCGCGGAGCGCGGCCGCCACTTCGCGCGGATCGGAGGGCACGGCAGGGCGCCCCGCCGCGGGATTGATCGAAGTGACCCGAGCGGCCTCCGGCCCGGGCGCGAACGGATGCCGCGCGCGGAAAGTATATTCGAGCCGCGAGAAAAGATCGACGGCCGCCGCAACGGCCTGTCCGCGCTCCACGTCCCCGCGCGTCAGTACCCGGCGCCCAAAGCGGCCGGCGGCTGCGCCAGCTCGATGAGCTTGAGGTGCTCAGCGGTTTGCCGCGCCGCTTCCGCCGCCCGGCGGAGATCCGCCCCCGCGTGCGGCTCGAAATCCTTCAGGTCCCGTTGCCGCAGCGGAAACTTGACCCTGTCGCCCCGCCCGACGGCGGTGAGCCGCGGACCGGTGGTGCGGGACTGCGTCGGATCCCGCACGCTGTGCACCACGGCCCGCGCGCGGAAGTGGCGATGGAGGGTTCGAGCGCCAGCCGGCAGGCGGCGAGCGCGGCGAAGTCCGGGGCGGTTGGGCGCTGCGCGTGCGACGGGAAGGTGGCCGCCTTGAGGTCTGCCTTCCGGGTGAGTTGCTGGCCACGGCGTCCTGCTTTCCTGCGTGGGCGGGCAGGGAAAGAGGCGGTGATCCCCGGGGACGGACGTTGGCCGGGGTGGTTCAGATCCGGCGGGCCCGGCGCCGGAATGGCGGGCGGGGACTTCGTTGCGGGCGGTCGGCGGGGCGCGGACTGCGGGGCCGGGGCGGTTCGTTCAACCTGGAGCAGCGTTCGTTCACCTCCCTTTTGAGTTCATTCAGGCGCAGCTCGCGACCGGTGGCGATGGGGTTGAAGCGGGTCAGGGTTTCGTTGCGGCGGCGGAGTTCCTCGGTCTGCTGCCGCAGTGCCTGCTCGGCTCGTTTGCGCGCGGAGATATCTTCCACCACGACGCGGCATTCCGCGTCCTCCGCCGAGCGGTTCGCCAGCGGGGCTTCGGCGGCGCAGCGCGGCGGCGGCGGCGGAAGCACGTGCGGGCGTGGGCGTCGGGCTTTAGGGGG
>CAJAYO010000677.1 GCA_903948415.1 uncultured Opitutia bacterium
CGCCAGAGGGTGCGGTTTTCGTTGGGGAAAGAAACGACGAGGGCCGAGATCGACGCCGCTATCGCCGCCGTGGTCACTGCCGTCAGCCGATTGAGTCGCTAACCGAGATTGCCGCCGAGCGAGCAACATCCTCTTCTGCCGGCTTGTCACCGCAGCCGCCGCGAACACAATTCCCTCCATGCCCACCGCGACCTTAACTAGACCCAAGAAAGTCGCCACCCGTCGCGCGACGAAGAAAGTTTTTGCCCACGGCATCAAAGCGGCACCGGGGAATCCGTTCGCCGGATTGGAGCACGTCTTTGGTTCGATTGCCTTACCCCGCGATCCTCGCCCGCCCCGCGAAATCATCCGTGCCCGCATCCTCGCCGATCATAATACTTGATGCGGGTCCCCTCGCCGCTGCCGTCGATCGCTTGGACGCCCACAATCTTTGGGCTACGGCAGAAATGTTGAGACGGTCCGGGCCGTTTATCGTAACGAGTGCAGCCGTGGCCGAGGCGACGCACCTGTTCAGGAATCAAGGCCCGGCACTTGATCGGTTGAGGGAATTGGTCGAACGCATGCAGGTCGAGGACCCTGCTCCCGTCAAGGTGCTGGAACTCATGAGGCGCTACACGCCCGAGATGGACTACGCCGATGCCTGCGCCGTGCTGCTGGCCCGCCGGCACAAAGGCGCGGTGGTGCTCACGACCGACCACCGCGATTTTTCCGTTTACCGCGTGCCCTTCGTGTCGCCCAAGGGCGAGTTCCACGGCTGATCGCCCGCATGAAATTCCCACTCTACAGCCGAGTCGCGCTGACCGTCGATCTGCCGGCGGAGGGGATTTGCCGTGGCGATGTGGCCACCATCGTCGAACATCACGCCGCCCCGGCCGCAGGCATCGAACCCGGCTACTCGGTCGAAGTTTTTAATGCCATCGGTGAAACGCTCGCGGTGCTTACGTTGCCCGAATCGCATGTAGAGGCGCTGCGCCGGGATGAAGTGCTTAGCGTGCGGAGTCTGGCTTCGCACGCAGCATAGACTCTCTGGTTCGGCTTGCCCCCGCCGATTCCGGCGAGCCCTCGCTCGTCGTCCGCACCATGAAGCCGACACAAACTCCGTTCGCCCCATGCCCACCGCGACCCCAGCCAGGCCCAAGAAAGTCGCCGCCCGTCGCGCGACGAAGAAAGTCGGCGCATTCAGCATTAAGGCCGTGCCGGGCAGTCCGCTGGCCGGCTTGGAGCACATGATTGGCTGCGTTTCGCTCCCCCGCGATCCACGCCCCCGCCGCGAAAGCCTCCGTGCCCGCTACCTCGCCGATCACAATACTTGATCTTGGACCGACACCCTTCGCCTCACTCAGGCCACGACCGTCACGCCATATGCGGCGAACTGCCGGTCAACCGTCACCACCGGCAGGTTCCTGTCCAAGGCCGCGGCGATGATGAAGCGATCAAACGGATCGCGATGGTGATTCGGCAATCCCGCCGCCCGCGCGCACAAAGCCGCATCGAGCGCCAATTCCGACAGCGCATAACGCTCCGCGAGTGCGCGCAGCCACGGCAACGGATCCAAGGGCAACGCCAACTTTCCTTGCCGATGCTTGAGCGTCACCTCGAACGCACTGATCGCACAATACCAGCGCACCGGTGCGCGGCTCAGCTGCGTCCGCGCCGCCCGCGAAAGCCTCGGGTCGCCCATGGCCAGGAAGATCAAGGCGCAGGTATCGAGGATCATCGGAATTCGGACGGCCAGTCCGCTTCGCCCACGCCTTCGGTCGGATCGTAGTGCAGCGTGATTGCGCCCAACTTCGGGTCCGCCGCCATCGAAACATTCTTACGATGCGGCACGAGGTCGGCGACCGGCTCGCCGTTCCGACAGATCACAAAGCCCGCGCCCGTTTCCTCGATCTCCGCGAGCAAGCCGGAGAACTGGGTCTTGGCCTCGTGGACGTTGACGGATTTCATGGTCCGGAGTTAGTCCGCTTAGTCCGCCGGGTCAAGCGGCCGGCCTTCGGCCCAAGGACCACGGCCACATCTCGGCTTTCCGACCGCGGCACGGGCCTCCCGACCCGTGATTCCCTCGGGTCACAGGCGTCTCACCCGCAGGGATCCGCCGCGGCGCCGTGACCATCGCTGTCGAACCTCCCGCTCATCGCGCGCCGGCTTCCAGCCCTCAACGCCCGCTCTGCCTTCAACGTTTTGCCTGCCCCAGCGAAACCAACGACGTGCTCACGTTAGGCGCTCATGAAACCCGCAGCCTCTTGGAGTGAGATCAGCATTTCGTGTTGTGAACTAACCCATCGCCCCAAGATGCCGCCGTCGATGCTTTCGCAAAGATTCTACGGCCGGACGCAACTTCGCCTTTGGGTCGAATTGCAGGTGCCGCCCCGCCACACCCCGCAGTTGCATCGCGTCCGGACCTGCCTCGATGAAGCGCCGCGGATTTACCACCACGCGCATCTCTTCGTCCACCGACCACAGTCCCTGATCGAACATCCAGTGCGCGCTTTTCGACAGCGCCAGGCCATTGGTGAGCTCGTCGTTTTGCGTCTCGGCCCAGCCTTCAATGTGAGCGGCATCCACGATGCTCGCTCCCTCGGCCGTGAAACAGCGGTAGCCGGTCAGCGCACACGTGTGGTGATAGTCGTCCACCACGCGCACTTGAAACCGCGCGCTGCGGCCTTTGCGGCGGCCGTCGGCGAGCGCCTTGGCAAGCACGCGCTCCGCGTTCGTGCCGCCGCTTTGCTCGCTCGCGATACCCAGCACTTCGTAAAAAGCGGCTCGCTCCACCGGCGTGAAATACCGGGCAATCAAGACGAGCCGCGCTTTGAGGCGAAAATCCCGGTCGGTCAGCAGCGCAAAAAACTCCGGATGCAACTCGCCCACCGCACAGCCTTCCGGCGAGGTCGCGGGGCGCATCTCCGCCGTAAACGCCTCCCAAAATCCCTGCGTCTTGAGGTGATAAAAAGGCAGCCGAAGTTGCAGCCGCGACGGCCAGCGCTCCGCCACCAACGTCCCGAAGGCCCGAAAGCGCAGCACCA
>CAJAYO010000678.1 GCA_903948415.1 uncultured Opitutia bacterium
CGCCCCGTGCGAGCGAAGGCCCCACCGGCGGGTGATGCGGGCGCCCGGCCGGGGGGCTCAGCCGGAAGGAGTTGGTCGGCGGTAGGTCAGCGCGCTGGCGCGCGCTCCGAAAACGCGCCAGCAAGCGGGCGGCCGACGAAAACGCGCTCGCAAGCGGGCGGCCGACGAAAACGCGCCCGCAAGCGGGCGGCCGACGAAAACGCGCTCGCAAGCGGGCGGCCGACGAAAACGCGCCCGTAAGCGGGCGGCCGACGAAAACGCGCCCGCAAGCGGGCGGCCGACGTGGTCACCCTGCAGGTTTTGACGGTTCGAGGAGAATGGCGTCGGGCTGAAGGGACGCGGCTCAGAGCATCGGCACGTGGGGCTCGGTGTCGGCCTCGTAGTTGATGCCGGGGAGGCCGAAGCCGAAGAGTTTCAGGAACTCGGTGCGGTAGCCGGCGATGTCGGTGAGCGCGGCGAGGTTTTCGGTGGTGACCTGGGGCCAGATCTCGGCGACGGCGGCCTGGATCGCGGGGCGCATCTCCCAGTCGTCGACGCGGACGCGGCCGGCTTCGTCGAAGGTGGGTTTTTGGCCGTGGTACATCTGGGTGGCGAAGAGGCGTTGGATTTGCTCGACGCAGCCCTCGTGGGTGCCGGCGGCTTTCATGATCTTGTAGAGGATCGAAATGTAGAGCGGGACGACGGGAATGGCGGAACTGGCCTGGGTGACGAGGGCCTTGTTGACGGAAATGAAGGCGCGGCCGCCGCCGTTGAGTTTGAGGAGCGAGTCGATGTGGCGGGCGGCGCGCTCGAGGTCGTTCTTGGCGAGACCGATGGTACCGTTCTTGTAAATGGCCCAAGTGACTTCGGGTCCGATGTAGGAATAGGCGACGGACTGGGCGCCGGGGGCGAGGAGTTGGGCTTCCGAGAGGGCGTTCATCCACATCTCCCAATCTTCGCCGCCCATGACGGTGATGGTGTCGGCGATCTCCTGGTCGTTGGCCGGTTCGATGGTGACGGTGCTGACGAGGCCCTTGTCGGTGTCGACGGTCTTGTTGGTGTAGGAGGTGCCGACGGGTTTGAGGCAGGATTTGTGCACGGCGCCGGTGGTCGGGTGGGTGCGGCGCGGGGAGGCGAGGGAGTAGACGACGAGGTCGACCTGGCCGAGGTCGGCGCGGATGAGGTCGAGGGCCTGTTTTTTGACGTCGGCGGAGAAGGCGTCGCCGTTGATGTTTTTGGCGTAGAGACCGGCGGCGCGGGCGGCCTTGGTGAAAGCGATGGTGTTATACCAGCCGGGGGTGGCGGAACGGCCCTCCTCGGAGGGGCGTTCGAAGAACACGCCGAGGGTGGCGGCGGCGGAGCCGAAGGCGGCGGTGATGCGGGAGGCGAGGCCGTAGCCGGTGGAGGAGCCGAGCACGAGGACGCGTTTGGGTCCGCCGAGGATGGGGCCTTTGGCCTTCACGTGGTGGATCCACTCCTGCACATGGGCGGCGCAGCCTTCGGGGTGGGCTGTAACGCAAACGAAACCGCGAACCTTGGGTTTGATGATCATGCGGCGCGGAGATTTCGCGGCGCGGGGGCGGAGAGCAAGCGGGGAGTTCGGAAACGATCCGGCGCGGCGGGACGCAGCGCGGCGGCGGGCTTACTTGCCGAGGAGCAGGAAGGGGCCGGCGGATTTGGCGACGCCGCCTTTGACCTCTTGGGTGATGGCGTAGGCGGCGATGTTTTTGATCGGCAGCTTGGATTTGAACGGAATGCGGGCGTCGCCGGATTGCGCATCGACGGTGAACACGCCGCCGTCGACCGGAATGGGATACTGCGGGTCGACGACCCAGAGTTGGTAATCCTGACCGGTCGCGAGTGCGGGCAATTTTTCGACCTGGAGGAGGCCTTCCTGCCGGTCGGGATGCCAGACGGCGACGGCGAGGGCCTGCGGGGAATTTTTCAGGAGCGAGGCGAGCGCGGTGACCTTGAGGTGGGCAAGGTCGGTTTCGCGCCGGAGCTGGGTGCCGAGGGCGGCGACGCGTTCGTTCAGGGTGGAGAGATCGGTGTCGCGTTCGGCGAGCTGGGTGCGCGCGGCGGAAAGGAGGCGCAGGGAGTCGGCGGTTTGCTGCTCGGAGTCGAGGAGGCGCCGGCGGGTGAGGATGCGTTCGGCCTCGAGCTGTTGTTGGGTGCCCTTGCGGGCGAGTTCGGCGAGGGTGGTGGTGTCGCGGAGGAGGCGGGCTTCGGCTTGGGCGGCGAGGTAGAGCTGGCCGAGCCAGGCGGCGGAGAGGGTGAGGGCGGCGGCGACGGCCCAGGGGAACACAGAAAAGAACGAGAGGATCTTGGCCGGCTGGCGGGCGGATTTTGCGACGCCGACGGAGGCGAGCACGCGGGTGCGGAGAGCGGCGGGCGGAACGGCGGCGGGCGCGGTGAAGGCGAGCGTGGCGCCGGCGTCGCGAAGTTCGCGGACGAGGGAGGCGAGGGTGTCGTCGGCGGCGAGGGTCGTTTCGAAGGACGAGCGTTCGCGGCCCTCGAGCAAGTCGAGGGCGTAGAGGGCGGCGAGTTCCTCATGGCGTTCGTCGATCATAGCCGGCGCGCGAGCGAGTCGCGGAGTTTGAGGAGGCCGCGGCGGATGCGGGCCTTCACGGTGCCGAGGGGTTCGGAGAGTTTTTCGGCGATCTGCTGTTGGGTCAGGCCACTGAAGAAGGCGAGTTCGAGGGCGCGTTTCTGGTCGGGCGGCAGGGTGGCGACGGCGGCGCGGACGGCGGTGGCTTCGTCGCCGAGGGCGGCCGAGTCGTCGGCGACGGGCCCGGAACTGTTTTCGTCGTAGCCGAGGTCGGCGGGGGCGGAGGCGGTGAGGAGTTCGGCGCGGCGGCGGCGCATGCGCACGCGGTCGATGGCGCGGTTGCGGACGAGGGTCATGGCCCAGGCGAACGCGGTGCCGCGGCCGGTTTCGAAGGTGGCGGCTTTTTCCCAGAGGGTGACGAAGGTGTCGTGGACGATGTCCTGGGCTTCGGCGGCGTCGTTCACGACCCGCAGGGCGGTCGCGTAGAGGGGGCGCGAGAAACGGTCGTAGAGGGCGGCGAAGGCGGCCTTGTCGCCTTGGGCGACGCGCCGGAGGAGGCGGGCGTCCTCCTGCTGGCGCTCGTCGGACGGCGGGGTGGGTACGGCGTCGCTCATGCGGTCGCGGGCCGTCCGGCGGACGCGGTCGTCTGTGCGTGCCACCGTGTAGGTGAAAACGTCGGACAGAGAGGACAGCAGGAGCGGCATGGCCAGTTCATACGTGCGGTGGTGGGGAAAAGATGCACGGCGGGCGAGGTTGGCGAGGTTTTTGTCGGCCGGACCGCCGGCGGAGGGAGGCGGGGAGTCAGAGGAGCCAGAGGCCGATCAGGCCGAGGACGATGAGCACGGCGAGGGCGGAGATGATTTTTCGCTCGAGCTGCGTGACGGGCAGAGGCATGGCGCGGAAAACGGGGGCGAGGGAGCGGGGCTAGAGACCGAGGGATTGGGTGCGGGCGAAGAATTGGGCGAGGAGCGGTTCGGCGCCGATGTCGGACCAGGGGACGTTGCTGGAAATGCGGACGAACAGTTGATCGCCGTCGTGGCGGAAACCGTAGCGCCACGCAATGCGGAGGAGTTCGGTGGCCGAGTAGGGGTCGCGGTAGGCGATGGGGCGGCCGTCGAAGAGGTGCCAGAACCAGACGTGTTGCGGGAAGTCCCCGCTTTTGAAAATGCGGTATTCCGGTGGAGCGAGCGTGCGGTCGGCGATGGTGGGCGGGGCGGGGGTCGCGGGGGCGGGAAGGGCGGACCAACCGGCGCCGGGCCAGCAGGCGTCGGGGGTGTGGGAGGCGACGAGGCTGACGGGGGCCTGGCCGGCGCGCCAGTAGGCGGCGTAGAGGGTGACCTGGACTTCCTGGCCGGCGGCGGTGCGGCGCAGGTAGGTGCGTTGGGCGAGGTGGTCGGTCTGGAGGAGTTCGGCGAACTGATAGAGGTCGGTGGTGGTGTCCACCCGCCAACCGGGAACGCTGGCCGGGAGGATGGCGTAGAGATTGGGGACGGGGGCGTCGGGGCGGACCGTGGAGCGGGTATTGAGCACGAAGAGGCCGACGAGCATGGCGGCGACGGCGAGGCCGGCGGAGAGGGTGAAGCGTGGGGCGAGGCGCGGCGCGGGCGGAAGGGCGGGGGCGGCGGGACCGGGCGCGGGGGCGACGGGGTTTTTTTCGCGGCGCTCGAGGAGGAGGGCGAGGCCGGCGAGGCAGGCGGCGGTGAGGGCGAGCACGGCGAATCCGGTGACGTCGTGCCACTTGCCGGCGATGTTGACGCCGCGGTTGGCGAGCAAGGTGAGCACGAGGGAACGGATGAAGTTCATGCCCAGGGCGAGCGGCCCGGAGAGGCCGATGAGGAGCGCGCGGGACCCTGCCCCGCGCACGAGCGTGGCGGAGAAAAACAGTCCGGCGAACACGCACGAGATGAGGCTGCGCACGCCGGAGCAGGCCTCCTCGACGCCGACGCTGCCGTTGGCGAGTTCGATGACGTTGCCGTGGCGGAGGGCGGCGATGCCGAGGAGATGGAGGGTGCGCAGGACGTTTTCGCTGACCCAGAGTTGGAGGGCGAGCGTGAGGCGGGAATAGGTGCCGGGCGGAATCGGCGCGCAGAGCGCCCAGAGCAGGAGGGCGACGGCGGCGTTCCAATTGAGCGGGACGAGCCGGACGGTGGTGCCGGCGAAACCGATGACGCCGGCGCCGAGCAGGAGTGCGAGCGACGCGGTCAGCATGAAATTGACGACGGCGTGGGACCAACCGAGGGCGGCGGCGTAGAGCCCGGCGGCGGAGAGGGCGAGGAGCGAGAGCAGGAGGGTGGCGACGAGGGCGGTGCCGGAGGCGGGGCCCGGGCGGAGGAAACGCGGCGAACCGACGGAGCGGCTTTCGTGCAGGAGCAGCAGAAAGACGGCGGGCATGAAGAGGCCGTGGGACAGATCCGGATTGTGGCGCCACTCGGGCCAGAGGTGCCAGCTCAGGGCGGCGACGGCGGCGGCGAGGGCGCCGGCGACGAGTTTGGCGAGGAGCGGGGCGTCGCGCACCGCAACAGGCGTGGGCTGGGCGGCGGCGATCATGATTTCTTGGCGGCGGCGGGCTTGGTGCCGGAGCGGGTGGGGCCGGGGTAGCGTTCGATGAGCGCGTAGTTGATTTCGAGCGGCAGCGGAAGAATGGGCAGAAAACTGGTGATGCGTTTTTCGACGGTTTCGCCGCGGAAAAACGATTCGACGACGCCGAGGGCGACGAACGGCGTGGTGGAGGCCTGTTTGAGGCGGAGGGCGAAGGACCGGAGGCGGGGTTCGTCGCCGACGGCGCCGGCGGTGCACAGCAGGGAAAACCAGATGCCGGCGCTCTCGGTGCTGAGTTCGAGGCCGTGGCGTTCAATGTGGGTGCAGAGCTGGGCGAAGAGCGCGCGGTCGGGGCGGCGGATGAGGTGGGCGCAGAGAATTTTGATGCGCGGGGGATTGAGCTGGGTGAGCACGCGGTCGAATTCCCGTTGGAGGAGGCCGGGGTAGTTGTTCGCCGCGTAGGCTTCGAGGCGGAGGGTGACGCCGGCCTCGTCGTCGATCCGGCCGGCCGGCTGGGCGGCGAGGCGGTCGAGGGCGGCGGGCGTGTCGCCGAGGGCGATGAGGGCGTTGACCTGGTAGAAAATGGCGAACGCGGGCGCCTGGGCGGGCCAGGTTTGGGCGAGGGCGGCGCGGGCCTCGCGGGTGCGGCCGGAGCGAAGCAGGAGTTCGGTTTCGAGCACCTGGTGCCAGACGACGGCGACGGGCGAGCGGTTGGCGAGGAGTTCGCGCAGCAGGGCGTCGTCGCCGGAGTGGCGGGTGGTGAACAGGAGGCTGCGGATCCAGGCCTGGGAGTGGGCGATGTCGGCGAGGGTTTCGTTGCGGGCGACGATCGAGGCCCGGGGGAAATCGCCGCGGGCGAGGAGGGCGCGGAACCATTCCTGCGAGGTCGTGCCGTGTTGGTCGGGGTGATCGCGGAGGAGGCGTTCGTAAAATTCGTCGGAGAGGCGCGGCTGGCCGGCCTGGTAGTTTTTGGCGAGGGTGAGACCGGCGTTATAATTGGTGGGGTCGAAATGGTAGGCGTTGTTGAGGTTGAGGAGGCCCTCTGCGGTCTTGCCGGCGGCGAAGGCGCGGTTGGATTTTTCGACGAAAAACCAGCTGCGGGCCTGGGGGACCTTGTGCCAAAGGGGCGGCAGGCCGACGTGGAGAATGCTCACCGGGTAGCCGATGGTGCGCAGAAAACCGAAGACCGTGAGCACGACCACGACGTAGAGGGCGAGGAGGGTGCCGCCGTAGAAGCGCGCAGCGCCGCCCCAAAACGGCCGGACATCGGCGGCGTGGGCGGAGCAGACGAGACCGTCCTTGCCGACCACCAGCAGCGGGCACACGCGGCGGAAACGGAGCGGTTTGTCCCAATGCACGCAGGCGTCGCAGTGGGTTTCCATGGCGCGACCGGAGTCGCTTTGGCTTTGGCAGGGGTTGCGCATGCGCCCACGCCGAAGGCGGAACAGGGTTTTGCGCGTGTTCCAGTAAGGGAGGCCCCAGGCGAGGCGGAAAAGGTCAGCGAACCAGCCGAGCACGGTCGGACGGTAGTGTCGGAAGGGGGGCCGGCAAACTGATTTGCGGCGGGGCGCGCGGGGAGCGCGTGGCGCGGTCCGGAGGCGGGCGGCGAGGCGCCGCGGCGGCGGGGCGGGCACCGCGCGGACGGACGGCGACAAAAAAGCGCCGCGGGCGGCGGCGCTGGGGTGAGTGTAGAGAAGCCGCTCGTGGAAGGAGCGGAGGGCTCAGACTTTCACGGCGAACAATTCGGGGTGCATGTGCCCCTCGGCGACTTTGTTGACGGTGCCGGTCATCATGATCGAAAAGTGGTCGCCGATCTCGATGCCGATCTGGCCGCCGGGCATGTGGACGGTCACGGAGCGGTCGACGAGGCCGAGGCGGTGGGCGACGGCGGCGGCGGCGCTGCTGCTGCTGCCGGAGGCGAGGGTGTAGCCGGCGCCGCGTTCCCAGATTTCGATCTGGATGTTGGCGCGGTCGATCACGCGGAGGAACTGGACGTTGGTTTTGCGCGGGAAAAACGGATGCGTTTCGAGGACCGGACCGTAGCGGTGCGCGAGGGCCGGGGAGATTTCGGCGAGCGGAATGACGCAGTGGGGATTGCCGATGGTGGCGGCGTTGAACGTGAACTCGCGGTCGAGGATGGTGATTTTTTCGTGGAGGACCTCGCGCGGGGCGGTGGCGCCGGGGAGGTTGACGGGGATTTTCGCGGAATCGAAACTGACGTGGCCCATCGCGATGGAGATGAGCTGCGCGTGGTTTTTGAGCGCGACGGCCACGTGGCCGCCGGGCGTCTCGACGGTGAAGTTCGGGTTTTGGGCGAGGCCCTGGTCGTAGAGGAAGCGGGAGAAAATGCGGAGGCCGTTGCCGGATTTTTCGGCCTCGGAGCCGTCGGGATTGAAGATGCGGAGGCCGAACTCGCTTTGCGCGGAAGGGAGGGGGCCCCAGAGAATGCCGTCGGAGCCGACGCCGAAGTTGCGGTGGCAGACGACGCGGATTTGGTCGACGGTGGGCGCGGGCGACCACGCGGGAAAATCGCGCGGATCGAGGACGATGTAGTCGTTGCCGAGGGCGTGGTATTTGTGGAAGCGCATGGGAACAGGTCGGGAGGAAGGGACGACGAAACACACGAAACCCGCGAAGGCACGGAGAAATTTGGGGTGAAGGAGAGGCGGAGCGGGGCGCGGCGGAGTGAGGCGCGGCGGGGCGAGGCGGTGGGGCGAAACCGGTGTTGCGGCGGGCGGCGGCGGCGAATGACACGCGGGGGGCCACTTTTTCCGTGTGTTTCGCGGAATCAGCGGGCAATGCATCGGGTTCCTACACTCATGAGAATCCGCGCCTTTCAAGGTCTTGTGCCCAATCCCGCCCACGCGCCCGAAGTGGCGTGCGTGCCCTACGACGTCGTCAACGCCGCCGAGGCGGCGGCGCTCGCCGCCGGCAAGCCGCGCACGTTGCTGCGCGTCGACCGCGCGGAGATCGATCTGCCGAACGAGACGAATCATTACAGCGAGGCGGTCTACGCGAAGGCGCGGGAGAACCTGCTGGCGCTGCAGGCGAACGGCTCACTGGGCCGCGAGACGGGGCCGAGCCTCTATGTTTACGAGCAGCAGATGGGCGCGCACCGCCAGCGCGGCCTGGTGGCGCTCTGCCACGTCGAGGACTACGACGCGGAACTGATCAAGAAGCACGAGAAGACGCGGAAGGACAAAGAGGACGACCGCACGAAGCTGATCGACACGCTGAGCGCGAACACCGGGCCGGTGTTCCTGACGTATCGCGACGAGGCGGGCGTGACCGCGCTCGTGAATGCGAAGGTGCAGGAAACGCCGTTGCACGATTTCACGGCGCCGGACGGCATCCGGCACACGGTCTGGCGGGTGGCCGGCGGCGCGGACTGGGTGCAGGCGTTCGGGCGCGTGCCGGTGACTTACATCGCGGACGGTCACCACCGTGCGGCGAGCGCGGCGCGGGTGGCGCGGATGCGGCGCGAGCGCAATCCGCAGCATACGGGGGCGGAGGACTACAATTGGTTTCTCTGCGTGCTCTTCCCGGCGAGCGAACTGAAGATTTTGCCGTATAACCGCATCGTGCTCGATCTGCACGGGCTCGCGCCGGCGGATCTGCTCGCGCAGGTGAAGACGATTTTTGGCGGGGTCACCGAGAACGCGGCGCCGACGCCCACGGCGATCGGACAGGTGAGCATGTATCTCGCGGGGAAGTGGTATGGGCTGCGTTGTCCGGTCGATCCGAAGGCGGATCCGGTCGGTCGGCTCGATGTGAGCGTGCTGCAGGACAAACTGCTCGCGCCGGTGCTCGGCATCGATGATGTGCGGACGAGCAAGCGCATCGACTTCGTCGGCGGGATCCGCGGTACGGGCGAATTGGTCCGGCGGGTGGACGCCGAGGGCGGCGTGGCGTTTTCGCTGTTTCCGGTGACGCTCGACCAGCTGATGGACATCGCGGATGCGGGGCAGATCATGCCGCCGAAGAGCACCTGGTTCGAGCCGAAGCTGCGGTCGGGCCTATTCATCCATACGTTTTGAGCGGGCCGGTGCGGTCCGGCTTGCGGATTGGGCCGGTTGCCGTTTGCTGGCGCGATGTTTTTCGCCGCCCTTCGTCGTCTCCCTGTGGCCGCAGCCGCTTGGGTTCTTTGGCTGACGGCGACGGCCGTCGGTGCGGCGGAGGGGGCGGGTGCGCGGCCGGCGTTTCCGCGGCCGCTGGCCGACTATGCGGGGGTCGATGCGCCCGGCCTGGGTGCAACGCTGACGGCCCGCGCGGCGGCCGATCCGTTCAACGTGGTGGCGACCTGCATCTTTGTCCTCGCGGTCCTGCACACGTTTTTGGCGGGTAAGTTCC